>JBLHJX010000171.1:0-11191 GCA_047619225.1 Candidatus Latescibacterota bacterium | reverse complement strand
ATTGTGTTTTGGAATTCGCACGCCGAATATTTGGCACACACATCTCGGATGAATATCAGTCATTTTCCGATGGTGTTGTTGTGTACGTTTGTGTTGGTGGTGTTGGGCAACCAGGCGGTGCGTTGGGGATTACCCACTTGGGCCCTGTGCCAAAGTGAGCTGTTGGTGGTGTTGGTTATGGGCTTGTTGGCCGCGGCGGTGCCCGCATATGGCCTAACGAGCTTTTTTTTAGGCATGGTTTCGGCGCCCTATTATTTGGCCACACCCGAAAACCAGTGGGCAGAATATATTCATCCGCATTTGTCAGATTGGTTGATGCCAACAAATGAAGGCCACGCCATGCAGTGGTTGTATGAGGGACTGCCTGCAGGGCAGGTGATCCCGTGGGATGTGTGGGTGGTGCCGCTTTTTTGGTGGTTGAGTGCGGTTGGGGCCATCACCTTGGGTTCTATGGCTATGGCGAGTATTTTGCGCAAGCAATGGGCCGAGCACGAGCGTGTGGCCTACCCTGTTTTGGGTCCCCCTGTTGAATTGGCAGCGGCAGCCGATGCGCCTCCGGGAGAAGGTATCTTGCACAACCGACTGTTTTGGATCGGCTGTGGTTTGATATTTTTTATTAAAGCGTGGAAT
The DNA here is from genome assembly GCA_047619225.1 of Candidatus Latescibacterota bacterium. GTDB lineage: Bacteria > Latescibacterota > UBA2968 > UBA2968 > UBA2968 > JABIFK01. The sequence goes on along the minus strand of JBLHJX010000171.1, from coordinate 10,561 downwards.
ATTTTATCCTACTTTAATCCGGGCATTCCCATTATTTGGTTGGGGCAGGGGTGGTTTTACTTTGCACGGTTCTTTCCTCCCCAACATACGGGCGTGAACTTTTTTACCATTGGTTTTGCCTATTTTGCCAATGTCGATTTGTTGTTTTCCATTTTGTTTTTTCATGTGTTGTATATGGGTGAGATTGCGTTCTTTCGCCGTATTGGATTTACGCTGTCGGCCAAAACGGGACCTGGTGACGCGGTGTCGGGTTTGCAAAGTGCCGGTGCTTTTGTGGCTATGGTGTTGTGGATGTTTTGGACCGCGCGACATCATTTGAAGGAGGTCTTTCAAAAAGCACTTCACAATGATGACGCGATTGATGATTCTCAAGAGCTGATGCCCCACCGAACGGCTGTGATATCTTTGCTCGTGAGTGTGTTATTTTTGGCATTGTGGTTGAAGACAATGGGGTTGGAGTGGAAGTTTTCCATTCCGGTGACCTTGGGTTTGTTCATTGCTTATATTGGTTTGGCGCGCGTCATTGCCGAAACGGGTGTGGTCTATATGAGCATGCCCATCAGTGGTGCTGGCATTGCCGATTTGTTTTTTCATCCGGGTGATTATTCATCGGGTGCACGAACATCTCTTACTTTGTTTTCGGCCATTCGCGGGCAGAGCAAGGCGATGTTTATGGTGCCTTTGGTACACATTGCCAAGTTGGGTGAGTTGATTGGGCAACAAAAAGGGCGGTTGTTGGGCACGGTAATTTTGACACTGGTGGCGGGGGTTGGGAGTGGCATTGCGTTGACCCTGTATTGGAGTTATTCATTTGGGGCATACAATTTTCATGATTTGCCCTTTGCTGCGTATCCTCCAAGGGTTTATGATGCGTTGGTCAATGCGATAAAAGAAGTGCCCGAATACAAACCCGAGCGGTATTTGTTTATTGGTGCAGGTGCTGCCATTTTTAGTGCCATGAGTTTTTTGCGGTATCAGTTTCCTTGGTGGCCCTTGCACCCTATGGGCATGATTGTGCCTGTTGGTCATGCGATGCATTCCACGATGTCTATTTTGATCGCTTGGACGGTTAAGACCATTATTTTACGTGTGGGTGGGGCAGCACTTTATAAACGCAGTCGCCCGTTTTTTGTTGGGATGTTGGTGGGATATGCTTTGGCTGTTTTTGTTTCTTATATGGTGGACCAAATTTGGTTTCCGGGTCGTGGGCACCATATGCATTCTTGGTAATCATTGAGATGATGTTTATAAAAAAATTAAAATTTGTTCTATATCAACTCTAAGCGCCCTGCTCCGGGTACCATCGGTGCAGGGCCTTTGCGCATGGTGCTTTTAAAAAGGTTTGAGGTGTTTAGGATGTTAAGCAGATGAGAGACTCTTTGGCTGCTGGTCTTGTGGGCGAGCAATCTTTGGCTACGCGGGCCGTGCGGGGTGCTTTTTGGACAGGCGGTGGGATTGCGGCTCAGTTGGTGGTGACACTCATTTTTTTCAAGGTTTTGGCTTTAAAAGATATGGGCTATTTCACTTGGGCACAGCGGGTGGTTTTGTTTTTGCCTCTGTTTGGTGCATTGGGTTTAAATGATGCTTTGGTGAAATTTCAAGAGGCAACCGAAGTACAATTTAGCACGTCATTTTGGGCGTGTTTGTTATGTGGTGGCCTATTGTATGGCGGCCTTGTTTTTTATGCGGAAACACTGGGGCATTGGGTCTCTGTTTGGGCAACGGGTGTTGATGCAAGTGCTTTTATTCGTGTATTAAAACCTATGGCGCTCATTGTTCCTGTAGCCTCTGTTTCGGGTGTAATACGCGCACGTTTGGCGCGGGACTTGCGTTTTCGTTCTATTGCTGTGAGCGAAATTTCTTCCGTGTTTTTTGCTGCAGTGATTGGGCTTGGTCTGTTGGCGTTTGGGTATGGTATTGAAAGTGCCGTTTGGAATTTTGTTTTGCGAGAATTTGTGTTGTTGGGCAGTCTCTGGATTTCGGCGAGGTGGATGCCTCGTTTGGTTTTTGAGTGGACAAGTTTGCGACAGCTGTTGGGATTTGGGTTGAATGTAACAGGTGCCAATTTGGTAAATTATGTCAACAACAATCTCGACAAAGTTTATTTTGTGTTCATACTATTGGGTCCCGTGTCCAATGCCTTGTATACGTTTGCGTATCAATACACGATGACACCATTAACACGTGCGGGACAAATTTTGACACGTGTGTGTTTTCCTGCTTTTGCTAAGGTACAAGATGACGATGCTGCGCTGGGCCGTGCCTATTTGAGAACGGTGGGGATGATTGCCCTGGGCGCTTGGCCTATATTGGCGGGAGCTTTTGTATTTGCACCGGAATTTTTGTGGGTGGTTAAAGGGAACGAAATGTTATCGGTCATAAATGTTTTGCGGTTGTTGATTGTTGCCGGCATGCTAAAAGCCGTTGGTACGGTTGTGGGGTCTGTGTTTTTTGCAAAAGGCAAAGCCAATTGGTCGTTTCGTTGGACGGTCATCAATCTCATTGTGTTTGTTCCGGCATTGTCTTATGGTGTGGAATATGGGTTAGATGGTATTGCGTTTGCCATTTCGATTTTGGCGTTTCTGGCCATGATTGTCACACAATTTCTTGTGAATAAATTGATTGCTATTTCTTGGGCAGATTATGTGGATGTTCTGGTTCGCCCGGCATTGATCACTTGTTTGTTGGGTGTGCTTTTGTGGGTATTGAAACCTGCACTGAGCACTGATCCATTGTTCGCTCTCATGGGTGGCTGTGTGATTGGGGGATGTTTTTATGTGCTCGGGATTCGATTATTGGCTTGGTCGTTGGTGATGCGTTTTTGGCACGATTTTAGAGGGCAATCTTAGGAGACGTTTTCATGTTGCCGAGTATGCGATTGGATGACAATGTGGTGATGGTGACAGGGGCGGGTTCTGGCATTGGCCGTGCCGTGGCCATTGCTTCGGCTGAAGCGGGTGCCGATTGTGTGGTGTGTGAATTGTCTGATAAAATGGATGACTTGACTGCGGTGTGTGATGAGATTGTCGCTTTGGGAAAACGTGCGTTGCCTGTGGCATTGCACTTGCCCGATATGGCCAGTATTGATGCGGCGGTGACGCGTGCGATGGAAGCCTTTGGGCGTGTGGATGTGCTGGTGAACAATGCGGGTGTGAATATTCCCAAAGATGCTTTGGAGGTGACTGAGGCCGATTGGGATCGGGTGATGGATGTGAATTTGAAGGGGTTGTTTTTTATGTCACAGCGGGTGGCCCGTGAGATGATTAAAACGGGTGGCGGTAAGATTGTGAATATGTCTTCGCAAAATGGGGTGATTGGGTATTACAAACGGGCAGCCTATTGTTCCAGCAAAGCGGGTGTGGTGAATTTGACGCGGGTGTTGGCACTGGAGTGGGCCCAATACAAAATTAATGTAAATGCCGTAGCGCCCACGTTTATCCTCACGCCGCTGACGCAATCGACATTTGATGATCCGGCGATTCGTGCAGATTTGTTGCAACGCATTCCTCTGGGTCGTGTGGGGCAACCCGAAGATGTGGTGGGTTCGGTGGTGTTTTTGGCAAGTCCGGCGGCTAATTTGATCACAGGACACACGCTGTTGGTTGACGGGGGTTGGACAGCAATTTAAGGAGATATGTTCATGGACAATCAGGTTGCAGTGGTTGGTGCGGGTTTGATGGGGGCGGGTATCGCGGGTGAATTTGCGCGGGGTGGGTATGAGGTGACACTTGTGGATACAAATGAAGCAGCGTTGGAGAAGGGGTTGAACAGTTTGAAAAAGTCGCAACAAACGTTGGTGGATGTTGGGCATGTGTCACAGGCAGATGCCGTGTCTGCTTTGGGCCGTGTGCGACTGACAACGGATTTGGCGGAAGCCTGTTCGAGTGTTGGCCTTTTGATGGAGGCCGTTCCTGAGAATTTGGCTGTAAAACAGGAGATGTATGCCCAGTTTGATAAATTATGTTTTCCGGAAGCAATATTGGCTTCGAATACCTCTGGACTGTCTATTTCTAAGATTGCATCGGCGACTCAGCGCCCCGATAAAGTGGTGGGTGTGCATTTTTGGAATCCGCCGCACGTGGTGCCGTTGGTGGAGGTGACCAAGGGTGATGGCACGTCAGATGCAACGGCAGAGCATATGATGAAGGTCTGCAACACATTGGGCAAAAAACCAATTTTGGTTCAACACGACATTCCAGGTATTGTGGGCAATCGGTTGCAATATGCAGTGGTTCGCGAAGCGTTGCATTTAATGGCTGAAGGTGTTGCATCACCCGAGGATATTGATTTGGCAATGACCGCAGGGCCGGGTTTGCGATATGGGTTGTTAGGCCCCTTGCGCACAGCTGATTTGGGTGGCTTGGATGTGTTTTGTGCAATTAGTGACTATTTGTTCGCCGACTTGAATGCTGATAAGCGTGCGCCATCTGTGTTAAAGGATTTGGTCGAACAAGGAAAACTGGGCGCAAAGACGGGTGAAGGGTTTTATTCTTATTCGGAAGATGAGTTAGATCGTGTTTTGGCACAGCGAGATCGTGTTCTACTTGGTTTCTTAGATGTACTTAAACGTGAGGTTGGTGATGAATAGGTCGGGGAATGGACCTTTGTTCATGAATCCAGATCCCGACGAAGCGCGTGCCTTTTTTCGCAATAAGAAGGTTGCGCTCACAGATAAGGTGATGTCTGTGAAAGAGGCCGTGTCGCGCTTTGTGAACGATGGAGACTATTTGGGTTCGGGCGGGTTTGGAACGAATCGCATTGCGACGGCTGCTTTGCATGAAATTGTTCGGCAAAAGAAGCGCGATTTGAGTTTTGCGGGGCACACCACCACGCACGATTTTCAGATTTTGGCGGCGGGTAATCGGGGTGGCGAAAAGGTGTTGGCACGTGTAGACGCTGCTTATATTGTTGGTTTGGAAGCGCGTGGATTGTCGCCACAAGCACGACGCATTATGCAAAGCGGTGAGGTAGACGTGTGTGAGTGGACGAATTACGCATTGGCGTGTCGCTTGCAGGCCGCGGCAATGGGGGTGTCGTTTCTACCTGTGCGTTCAATGTTTGGCACAGATACATTTGAACACAGTGCCGCCAAAGAGATTGATTGCCCATTTACCGGACAAAAGGTTATGGCGGTTCCTGCGTTGTCTCCCGACGTGTCGGTGATTCATGTGCACGAGAGTGATTGTTATGGCAACTGTAGGATTTATGGTATTACGATGGCCGATTTGGAATTGGCGCGTGCATCCAAGCGCGTGATTGTGACTGCTGAGAAAATTGTGACGACCGATGCAATTCGAGAACGGCCCTATGATACGGTGATCCCGTCGTTTTGCGTAGATGCGGTTTGTGATGTGCCATTTGGTTCCTATCCGGGCAATATGCCGGGTGAATATTTCTCTGATGAAGATCACTTAAAAGTGTGGATGGCGGTCGAGGCAGATGAGGCGCAATACGACGCGTTTTTGGAGAAATACGTGTATGGGGTGTCAAACTTTGCTGAGTATTTAGATCTGTGTGGGGGTGAGAGTCGGATCTCGGCTTTGCGGGCGCAAGAGTTGAATGCGGGAGATGCGTAATGGCTACCTATAATGCGATGGAATTGATGATTTGTGTGGCATCTCGGTTGCTCGAAGACGGCGCAACGGTTGCGGTGGGCACCGGAGGGCCGTGTGCAACGGCGATGTTGGCGCAAAAGACACACGCGCCCAATTTATACATTATGTTTGAAGCTGGAGGGATGGCACCCCAGTTGCCGTCGATGCCGATTTCGGTGGGGGATTCGCGTACGTTTTATCGGGGGCTGATGGCCACGGGAATGTGTGATGTGATGGAAGCTTGTCAGCGTGGTGTGGTGGATTATGCGTTTTTGGGGGGTGGGCAAATTGATGCGTATGGCAATTTGAACTCAACGGTGATTGGTGATTATGATCATCCCAAAGTGCGTTTTCCGGGCAGCGGTGGGGCAAATGATTTTGCGAGTTTTTGCTGGCATACATTAATCATGACCCAACACGATGGACGGCGATTTGTCGAGCGGGTGGATTTTTTGACCTCACCGGGATATTTGACCGGGGCGGGTGCGCGTGAGGAAGCGGGGTTGCCACCAAACACGGGTCCATATCGCGTGATTACCGATTTGGCAGTGATGGGATTTGACGAGAAGACGAAGCGAATGCAGGTTGAGTATTTGCATCCAGGTGTGTCTTTTGAACAGGTACAACAGAACACTGGTTTTGAGATGTTGCAGGGTGATGAGGTGCGTGAAACAGTACCACCGAGTGAAAGGGAGTTGCGGGTGTTGCGTGAACAGGTGGATCCACATGGTTACTTGATTGGGAGGGCGTGAGATGCGCGATGTGGTGATTGCTGGGGCCAATCGAACGGCCATTGGTTCGTTAGGCGGCACACTTTCAACGGTGTCTGTGGTGACGTTGGGGGCGACGGTATTGAAGGCTGCGGTTGATCGTGCAGGTATTGACGTGGGCGAGGTGGATGAGGTAATAATGGGGCAGGTGATTCAGGCAGGGGCTGGGCCGAACCCTGCTCGGCAAGCGGTTTTGGGAGCGGGTTTTCCAATGAGCTTACCTGCATATACGGTGAATAAAGTGTGTGCCTCGGGTATGAAGGCGGTGGGTTTGGGTTATTTGTCGATTGCGTCGGGTGAGCAAGATGTGGTGGTGGCGGGTGGCATGGAGAATATGAGCCAAGCGCCTTATGTGTTGCAGCAAGCACGCTCGGGGTATCGGTTGGGTGATGGTGTGATGAAGGATGCGATTTTACGCGATGCACTCGAAGACCCCACTTTGTCGTGTCATATGGGGGCGACTGCGGAGACGTTGGCAAAAGAATTTGATATTGGCCGTGAGGCGCAAGATGCGTTTGCGGTGCGTTCACAAAAAAGGGCTATGAATGCGATTGCTTCAGGCAAGTTTGTAGACGAAATTACAGCAGTGACGATTCCACAAAGACGCGGGAATCCTGTTGCGTTTGAGGTGGACGAATATCCAAGAGCGGATACGAGTGTAGACGCATTGGCAAAGTTGAGGCCGGCGTTCCAGGCCGATGGTACGGTGACGGCGGGCAATGCTTCGGGTATTAATGATGGGGCTGCTGCAATGGTTTTGTGTTCGGCAGAGGAAGCTACACGGCAGGGTGTGAAACCAATGGCTCGCATTGTGGCCGTGGCATCGTCGGCATTGGAGCCAGGACGGATGGGAATGGGCCCTGTGGCAGCGACACAACGTGCGTTGAAAAAGGCAGGACTGTCGCTGGCGGATATGGGTGCTGTGGAATTGAATGAAGCATTTGCTTCTCAATCCTTGGCGGTGATCCAGGAATTGGATTTGAACCCAGAGATTGTCAACGTCAATGGCGGTGCAATTGCATTGGGGCATCCAGTCGGCGCCAGTGGTGCGCGTATTTTGGTGACGTTGTTGCATGTTTTGGAGGATCGCAATTTGCAGTTTGGGCTTGCAACTTTGTGTGTGGGCGGTGGACAAGGGATGGCGGTTATTGTAGAGCGAGTTTAAATAGGAGATTTTGCGATGGGCTTAACAAAGGAAGAACAGACACAGTTTGAGACGTTGGGTTATGTGGTGAAGGAAGGCATTTATGCCTATGACGATCTACAATTATTGCGTGACGGATTGACTGGCGCGATTCAGGAGAAGTGTGATGAATTGATCGCTGAGGGCGTTTTGGATCGCGACTTTGCCGAGGCATCTTTTGAGACGCGCTTGGCCAAGTTGCATGAATACAATTCCGAAGCGGCTCATTCGGTACTCATGGCGATTTGGTCGGGGAAATTTCACGGGCAGGGTATTTTGTCTGCATTGAGACACCAGCCTTTGATCGATTGCATTGAAGATTTGATTGGTCCAGATATTGTGGCGACGTCGATTTATCGGGTGCGGCCCAAGATACCAAATTATGAGCGTGCCGAAGTGCCTTGGCACCAAGATGCGGGTTATTCGATGGCGCATTGCAATGAGCACTTGATGGTGACGTGTTGGATACCCATGGTGGATGCCACATTGGACAATGGGTGTTTGTGGGTGCGGCCCAAATCACACGATAAGGGGATTATTCGCCATTATACAGGTGGGCACGGTGGTTATTTGGAGATTGCACCCGAAGATTTACCACCCCCTGAAGCGGTTCCCCTTGAGATGACGGCGGGGTCGGTTTTGTTTATGACGGGGATGACGCCCCATGCTTCTTATGAAAATAAGACCGATATTGTGCGTTGGAGTATTGATCTGCGGTATCAAGATTTGAGTGTGCCGCATAATATGGGTGAGACACCCGAAGACTATACACCCGAGCGTGATCCGGTGACGATGGCGTGTTTCCCAGGTGAAGCGTATTTTGTCATTCAAGACAAAGAACATCCCGAGCGTGAGATGAAAGATTCGGATGAATTTCGGGAGTTGCGATTGCAATGGGATCGGGCAACCATTTCCAAACCGGGGCGAGGGTGGACCTCTCTGAGTGAACGGGATGCTTCTGTAGAGGGGAAGTCATGAAAACATATCGAGCAGCATTGATTGGGTGCAGTCGGATGGGCGCATTTATTGATAACGAAGTGGATCATGGCAGGCCCTATTCCCATGCGGCGGGTTATGAGGCGTGCGAGCGGACTGATTTGGTCGCGTGTGCCGATTTGCGCGAAGAGGCAATGGAGAAGACGGGGCAGCGATATGATATTCCCAAGGCGCACCATTATACCGATTACAAGGCGCTGATAGATCAGGAAAAGCCAGATATTGTGAGTGTGGCTACGCAACCGGAGCACCGAGCAGACATTGTGATTTATGCGGCGGAACATGGGGTAAAGGCCATTTATGCAGAGAAAGCGATGGCGGCATCCATGGCTGAGGCCGATGCGATGGCTGAGGCGTGCGAAAAGCATGATGTGTTTTTTAATATGGGCACCAATCGGCGATGGGATACAGGTTTTGATGCGATGAAAGATGTGATCGACAGTGGGCGTATTGGTCAATTGCAGACGCTGATTACACATATGACGGGTACCCTATTTAATACGGCGAGTCATTGTTTCGATCTGTTGATGCGATTAAATGGTGATGCACCGGTGTCGTGGGTGCAGGCGAGTTTATCGGGTGCAGTGGATTTGGAGGGGGATGTTTTGAAGAATGATCCGGTGGGACACGGTATCATTCAGTTTGAAAATGGCGTGACGGCTTATGCGTTGAATTCTGGTAGAGGATTGGAAGTAGAAGCTGTGGGCAAGGATGGCGTGGTGACAGCTTTGCAAAATGGGGGCGAATGGCAAGTGCGTGAGAAGGTGGATCAAGACCATCGAGATCGCAATGTGCTGGGGGCAGGTGAATTTCCAAACTTTGAAGTGAAGAGTTCGACTGTGTGTTTGATTGAAGATTTGGTGAATGCTTTGGATACGGGCGAACCGACTCGGTGTGGTGCGCGGTTGGCACGTGCGAATCAGGAATTGATCTTTGCGTTTCTTGAGTCGCATCAGCGGGGTGGTGCGCGGGTGGATTTACCACTCACCGAAAGCCGTTATCGTTTGGCACGTAGTCATGCGCCACGACAACCGAAGTATGAAGGATAGGTTGAAATAAATGGAAAGTTTGACGACAGACATTTAGGTTGTTAAATTTATTAAAACCTCAAACTCAAGATGTTTGCTAATAGCTTTTAACCGGATTTCTGAAATGATGACACGCAGTGAAGTTATAGACGTGCTCTCTGAGCATAAGCCTGAATTAATGAACCGATATGGTGTTAAATCACTGGCATTGTTTGGTTCTCTTGGACGTGATCAAGCGCAGACCAACAGTGATGTTGATGTGTTGGTCGAATTTGGGCGCCCAACAGGTCTTTTTGGTTTATTTTCACTTCAAAACTATTTAGAAACATTGCTTGGGCGCGCTGTTGATTTGGGGACACTAAAAGGTTTGAAGCCTCGAATGCGTGAGCGTGTTTTGGCGGAGAAGGTAAATGTTATCTAGGCCGTGGACAGAACGCATTCGAGATATTCTTGATGCCATTAAGGAAATTCAAGAATTTACCAATGGAATGACTTTTGACGTTTTCGAATTAGATCAAAAAACAATCAAGGCGGTTGAGTTAAATTTTATCATTATTGGGGAAGCCGCAAATCATATCTCTGAAGAGGTGCGAAATCAATATAATAATGTACCGTGGCATTTGATGCGTGCGATGCGGAATCAATTGGTTCACGCTTACTTTTCTATAGAGCCTCGAATTATTTGGGATACAGTCCAAGATGATTTGCCGTCACTTATTGAGCCGCTGAGTAGATTGTTGGCAGACCAGAAGGATTAAAAGCGTAGTGATAGGTAAGACGTTATTTTGCAGTCAGATCTCAGACAAATAGTTTGAGTCCTTTTTTATGGCGACCAGCCGAGTTTGTCATATTGGCGAGAGACGAGCGCGCGCATGTGTTGGGCGCGTTTTAAATTTTCATCCATTTCTTCTTGCACGTCGGTAGGGCGGTAGACTTTGCCTGCGCGGACGGTTAAAAAGGGGTGGATGTTTTTTTGCCCAAGTTGGAGGT
>JBLHJX010000170.1:0-11248 GCA_047619225.1 Candidatus Latescibacterota bacterium | reverse complement strand
CCATCAAACTCACAGCCATTGCCGCCGAACCCAACATGGGCGTGCTCGTATGGATTTTGGGCAAAGAACGTGCCATTCCAGAAAACTATCTCCACGTAGAAATCAACGAAGCCGCCATCGATTGGCTCAACTTTGGTTCCAACTATGACCAAGTTGTGATCAATGCAGCCGACGAAGCCGGGGGCCAAGCCTTCACCACAGAGTACGCGGGCAAAAGCGGCATCATGGCAGACCGCATCTACCAACCTGGCCAATACGACAACTTAGGCCTGCTCGCATCCCAAACCGATCCGATTCGTTTTCTCGACGATCTACTCAGATTGGGTTTTCCACGCGATACCCAAATGCAATCGCTCATTCGTCGTCACATCACCATACCCCAACGCGTGTGGGACGAAGGCGTGCTCCAAGTCCTCTATCGCGGCGACCGTGAAAGATACGAACAAGCCAAACAAGACTCTGTCACCTTTCAAGCCACCGTAGAGCGGTCTTTCTATAACAACCTGGAATCCTATCGCGAATACTTAGATGACGTGCCATTTGACCCCATAGCATTCATTAACGACATCGACAACGCCATCATCACACCATTAAGAGAAGCCCAAGCGCTTTTCACAGATCACCCGTATCTCACGCGTCTTTACACCACCCTCTCAGCAGATGAAATGACCGTAGATCCCATGTTTGCTTTTAATCCCGAACTGCCCGAAGTCTCCAACATACACACCGCCAAAGCCAAATATGAATGTCCGCTTGGAGACGATACACCCCCAGAAGAGATCGTCGTACTCATCACCCTGAACGATGGCCGCCAACTCCGTGTCAAACCACCCTTTTTCGGCATCCCCAACCCGCGCCCAGAACCCCTTCCCATCTTTGTCGACGCCACATTCACGCCCTTAGCCGCCTCTCGAATCGAACGTTTGGCCTTGTCGGGCGCCGCCACCTTCATTCGTGGCCTCACACTTGTTTCGCCCGACTTTGACAAAAGTGGCAAAACCGACTTCGACGACTTCCTTCTCTTCGCCGCCGCCTTTGGCAAACGCGACCCCAACTTTGACCTGTCTGGCGATGGCAACGTCGACTTTCGCGACTTTCTCGTTTTTGTCCAAGATTACGAGTAATACATCTCTGAGCTTATCCAAATTGGGGATTAACTCAGATTGAAACATCGGGCAGGCACCAGGCCTGCCCCAACAAAAAACCTCGGATAACACATCCGAGGTTTTTCTTTTTCTGTCCAGACCTATGCCAAAAACACTTGTGAACATGGCAATTAACTGGTATGTTTACGTGTTCTGCGGTCTAAATGCATCCCAAGTTGTGTAAGGGAGAAGACCGAGTTATTCACCTGATAGTAGGAGGCTGTATGGCAAAAGAAGAAAAAGTTGTATTAGATGGAACCGTTGTTGACATCTTACCCGATGGCCAATACCACGTCGAAATAGAAGGCGGTCATCGGATTTTGGGATATACCTCGGGCAAAATGCGTCGTTTCAACATCCGCATTGTCGTTGGTGACACCGTCACAGTCGAAACATCACCCTACGATTTGGCACGAGGCCGCATCACCTATCGCGATGCAGGCACCGGTGGTCCACCACCAGGCGCACCCGGTGGCAACAGAGGTCGCGGAGGCCGTCGCCCCCGTCGTCGTCGATAACTACCACGCGCGATACCCACGCACCCCATCCAACGTCTCATCATCTACCTGAAAAGGTATCTCTGGTGACGTGGGCAAATTGATCTGTAAATGTGCAAAAGGTGTTTGGCTGACCAAAATATTGTAGGCCAAAATCATCAACACTTCCAAATTAATCACATCCTCGGTATTGTACGCCAAAAGTGTTTCCAATGCGCGTGCATTACCGCGCCGTTTGTAGTCTCCCCACAACAAAACTGCTGTATATCCATCCACATCTTTCAAACCCCCGCGATCAATTCCCATCTGTCGTTCACAAGACTTTAACCCGCCTTTATACCCCAAGCTGCGCAGCACATATCGCAAATCGATATGCGCCTGTTGCATGGGCACACGCAAATAGCGCCGGATGAACGGCAAATCGAACGTCTTGCCATTATATGTCACCAACAATTCAAACTTCCGAGCATCATAACAAAAATCGTTTAAATTATCGCCCTGCACATAGGAATGGATCTCGCGCCCATCATAGACCACCATGGTCGTAATAGAATCCCCCTGACCCAACCCTGTCGTTTCAATATCCAAATACCCCACCCGATCTCGAAACATGGGGAACATCCGCCACAACTGATTTGATGGCAAAGCATGATAAAAATACAACGGATTTTTGCGCTCAAAATGCTTCAACGACACCTCTGCTCCTTGCCGAACCGAATCGGCCAAAGCCCCACCCAATGGCAAATCACCATCCAACACCTTTTCCCATGAATCAAAACCAGCCGCCCACAACTTCTGCTCACCAGCTTCACTCACACCTTTTATATGGCAAAACGTCTGTTTTAACATAAAAAATACCTATGACTTCCCTTGTAGATTTAATATTTTTAAGATATTGACTGTCTAAAATAGAATACGATATAGGAGTTGTAGATGGACAAACTAAAAGGCATTGCAACAAAAGTAGAGCATACGACCAAAACAGAGGAATATCAAACCACAAGCACCAAAAAATATATTGCCACGTTCCTTTTAAACAATACACAAATTACAATAGCGTTAGATAATCCGATCCTCATAGAAGAAAACGACGTGGTCATTGTGGCTGGCAACAACAATGGATCTGTCTTTAAAGCTGATGCATATAAAAATCTAACCTCAGGTGTCACAAACGAACATGATGGGTGGATCAAAATTGGTATCGGAATTTTCATGGCCGGAGCAGGCCTTTATATGCTCCACGATATTAATTATGATTTCGAAAATATGACATTTGCAGGCATCGCTTTGATCTGCTTTCTTTTCTTGGGTGGGTTAGCCTGGGGCCTGGTGGGTTGGGCTATTAACAGTTCTTTAAACGATTTTGAAGAAGATAGCATATCTGAACCAGGTCAAGAAAGTGACCCCAACGACAAGGCTGATAATGAAAGTCAAAAGCTTTCTTAAATCTACAACTCATTATGACAGGAACAACAAAACCTATCGTTCAATTCAAGGAAGCGACCCATATGTCAAACGATAAAGTCACAAAAACCGAAGCAGAGTGGCAACAACAACTCACGCCAGAACAATATTCTGTCACCCGCAAAAAAGGCACCGAACGCCCCTTTACCGGTATGTATTGGGACAATCACGATGAAGGCATATATCGCTGCCAGTGTTGCAAAGCGGAACTCTTTCGCTCTGATCAAAAATTTGACTCTGGCTGTGGATGGCCCAGCTTCTATGACGCCATTGATGCCAAAAAGATCAACCAAATAGAAGACTTGACCCACGGAATGAAACGCATCGAAGTCACCTGCGCCAAATGTGATGCGCATCTCGGTCACATTTTTGATGACGGGCCGCAACCCACGGGCTTGCGCTATTGCATTAATTCTGTTTCCATCGACTTAGACCGCGACACAGAATAATGGGAAGTGTTATGACACTACGCGGCATCTACCCCATCCTCGCCACATGCTTTCACCCCAATGGCGACATCGACTACGACAGCCAAAAACGGCTCATCGACTTCTGTATCGAAAGCGGTGTGCATGGCCTTGTCACACTCGCCAATGCATCGGAAGGTCACCTGCTCTCTGACACTGAAAAACATGACCTACTCAGCTTTAATATCGAAACTGTCAGTGGTCGTGTGCCCGTCATCGCCACCATCAATCACCCAGCTGCCCACGTTGCATCAAAATTTGCAGCCTTCGCCGAAAAACAAGGTGCAAGTGCCGTCATGGCATTGCCTCCCTTCTTTGGTCGCTGGCGCAGTGGACCCGCTGAAATAGTGCAACACTTTCAAACCATCAACGACGCCGTTACAATCCCTATCGTCTTGCAAGATCACGTGCTCTCAGATATCTCACTTCCGGTAGATTTTCTCACCGACATGGCAACCCGATTAGATCGCCTTTTGTATTTTAAACTTGAAGCGGGCAACATCATTCACAAATCGCGCAAACTCCTCGAATCCGCTTCCGAACACATAGACGGTGTCTTTGGCGGCAACAGTGGCATCTTTTTACCCGAAGAACACGAAGCGGGTTGCTGTGGTGCCATGCCTGCCTGTTACATGCCCGACGTCTTTTGCAAAACGTGGGACTTACTCGAAACAGATCAACTTGATGAAGCCGTTGACTATTTCACCCCCTATTCGCGCTTGGCTGCCTATGAAAATGCCAATGCCAATCGTTGCGTCTGGAAAGAACTGCTCGTCCAACGCGGCATCATCTCTTCAGGCACCGTGCGTGACCCCAAACCGGGGTTTGCAGATGAATGGCAAATCAACCAACTGATACAGGTTTCAAAACGGGTCGGACTTATATAAAAAACCATAGGGGAAACACATGCGCATTACCCAAGTAGACATCTACATATACAAACTCGACCAACACTACCAATTGCGTGGTGTTCAAGAAACACCCGGCCTGTTGCCTGGCACCGACTACTTCTTTGAACCGCATTGGCGGCAAGCTTATAGCCAAAAGGTTGAAGCCTGTTTGCTCAAACTCACCACAGACAATGGCCTTGTTGGTTGGGGAGAAGCACAGGCTCCCATCTTGCCAGAAACTGCGGCCTCCATCATCAAAAACCTCGTCGGCCCATTTTTGCTCGGCAAAGACCCCTTGCGACGCGCCTGGATATACGACCAACTCTATCACATCAACAACATCCGCGGGCATGGTTCTGGTTTTATGCTCGACGCCATTGCCGCTGCCGACATCGCCCTTTGGGATCTGGCGGGTAAACATTATAACGCACCTATTTGCGAACTCATGGGCGGCCCATTTACCAATGAACTCACCGCTTATATCTCGGGCCTGCGCCAACCCACCCTCGAAGAACAATGCCAAGCCGCCCGCCAATACATGGCCGAAGGATATGCCGGCATCAAGCTTTTTCCGGGTGAAAACATTGAAAACACCATTCGTGAAGTACGCAAAGCCGCAGGCCCCGATGCACGGCTCTACTGCGACCTGCTCTGGCGGTGCCGACTCGATGAAGCCTTGCGCTTAGGGCGCCTACTCGACGCCGAAAAGTATGAATTCTTTGAAGCACCATTGCCCCCCGAAGACATTGCAGGCCACCGAAGACTTGTACAATCTCTCGACACACCCATTGCCATTGGCGAAACCCTACGTACCGCCTATGAATTTCAATCTTGGTTCGACAATGGGGCACTTGGTGTCGCCCAGCCCGATGTGGTACGTGCAGGCCTAACAGCGGCTCTTAAAATCTCTGCACTGGCCGAAGCACGCCGCATCCCTGTTGCCCCACATGTGGGTGTGTGCACAGGCATTGGCATGGCCGCCACCTGGCAACTCGCCGCGGCCGTCCCCAACTTTCTCATTCAAGAATTCCAACTCGAATTGGCCATACGCGCCAACACCATTCTCAAAACCCCTCTTGAATGGCATGGCGGCAAACTCATTGTACCAACTCGCCCCGGGATTGGCGTTGAAATTGACGAAGATGCCCTCAGTGACGTCATTGTAGAACAATGGACGGTGAGATAGGCATCAGGAGACAGAAAAGCATACAACCAAACTTCGCATCCATTAAAACTTAGGAGATGTCTTGGTTCATTTTGCACTTTATACTTTATACTTTGCACTTAAAAACAGAACACCCATACTGTGGATCTTGTTGTTTTGCTTTTTTGCATCCCCAACAAATGCGCAAGTAAATGTGGAACTCTACCGAAAAAAAACAGGTGTGCAAGGCAACGTGGGATTGCATCTGGGTGGTGCAAGTGGCAACAGCGACTTCTTTACAGGAGGCGGCGCGGCCAATGTGACTTATAACACACCAACATCTTCTATTTTGATACTCGGCGACGGCCTACTCGGTTTTCGTGACGGTGAGAGCTTCTCCAACGAAGGCCTGATACATCTACGCTACACATGGGTTAAACCCCCTCGTTTTCAACCCGAAGCATTTATCCAAGCCAACTACGCCCGTTCGCGAAAACTCACATTTCGCGCCCTTATTGGCGGCGGTTTGCGTACCATCTTACACGAAAACCAAACCTATTCCTTCACCTTAGGCAACAGCTTCATGTGGGAACGTGAACACCTAAATCTCACCGCAACCGATCCCCACTCAGATCGCATATCGGTCATCCGTTCAAGCAATTACGTTAACTTTCAAATTCGCAAAAAAGCCACCATCACGCTCACGGGTTATTATCAATTTATGCCCAACGAGGTCAAAGACTTTCGCCTCCTCGGTAATTTACAAATCGCGAGTCGCGTAGCAGGCCCCTTACAACAAGTCACCACCCTACGCTATCGGCGCGACAGCCGCCCGCCATTGGACATACACAAAAACGACATCACCATTGGCACCAGCTTTGCGCTCACCTTTGGAAATAAGAAAAAATCGGAAGAATAGCACACATCAAAAAGGAGCAACACGTGTCTGAATTTCCATCTCCAAATCGTTACGATACCATGACCTACAATCGCTGTGGCAACAGCGGCATCAAATTGCCCACCATTTCACTTGGCCTATGGCACAACTTTGGTGGGGTAGATACTTATGAAACCGGTCGTGCAACGGTTCGCAAAGCCTTCGACTTGGGCATCACCCATTTCGACTTGGCTAACAACTACGGGCCCCCTCCTGGATCTGCCGAAGAAACCTTTGGCCGCATTCTCAAGGACGACCTTGGGGGATATCGCGACGAACTCATCATCTCCACCAAAGCCGGTTATGGCATGTGGAATGGTCCCTACGGTGATTTTGGTTCCCGTAAATATCTCGTCGCCAGCCTCGACCAAAGCCTCAAACGCATGGGCTTAGACTACGTCGATATCTTCTACCACCATCGTCCAGACCCCGACACACCCCTTGAAGAAACCATGGGCGCCCTCGACCACATTGTCCGCTCGGGCAAAGCACTCTACGCCGCCGTCTCAAACTATCAACCCGACCGAGTGCGCGATGCCGCAAAAATCTTACGCGACTTAGGCACACCGTGTCTCATTCATCAACCCTCATACAACATGTTCAACCGCCGCGTGGAAGACGGCCTGCTCGACACGCTCGAAGATGAAGGCATCGGCTGCATCGTCTTTTCGCCCCTTGCGCAAGGCATGCTCACAGACAAATATCTCAACGGCATTCCCGACGATTCACGCGCAGCCAAATCACACGGCTTCCTCAAAGCGGATCGCATCACACCCGAAAACTTGGCCAAAATCCAAAAACTCAATGACCTCGCCCAAGAACGCGAGCAATCATTGGCGCAAATGTCCATTGCCTGGGTCTTGCGCCACAACGCCGTCACAACTGCGCTTGTGGGTGCCAGCCGCCCCGAACAAATTGAAAACAGCGTTGGGGTCATCAACAACCTCGCATTCTCAGATGATGAACTTGACCAAATTGAAAAGATCTTAGCAGAAGAATAAAAAGGAACTTAACCATGCTCACATCCGAACAAATTGTTCACTACAACGAACAAGGCTACCTCATCGTACCTGATGTATTCGATAGCAAAACGGTTGACACCATGCGCGAACATTACATGGCCTTGCGTGCAGAAGGTGAAAAACCGGGTGACTTTGGCGGCACAAAAGACCGACTTGATGATGCCAATCATCAATACCCACGCATGATTCAAATGCACAAATGGGATACGCTATCTGATCAATGGTCATCTCATCCACAGATTTTAGCAGCCGTAAAAACACTGATGAACGATGAACCTATGCTCAACCAAACAATGCTCTACTTTAAGCCCCCTCAATCGCGCGGCCAGGCCTTGCATCAAGATGCCCAATATATCACGCTTGATCCCCTCATTGGTGTGTGGATACCTTTAGACACATCAGATCAGGATGTTGGTCAAATGGTCGTTGGGCCCGGTTCTCATAAATATGGTCTGTATCATGTTGAAAAAGCCGACACCAACATCTCATTTACCAATGTGCAAACCTTATTGCCCAAAAACGCTGACATCGTGGGCCTCGACATGAACCCGGGTGATGTACTCTTCTTTCACGGACGGATCATCCACGGGTCTTATGCCAATGTCACACAGAATCGCTGGCGGCGCACTTTCATTTGTCACTACGTGGGCCAACACGCTCAAAAATTCGACCCCCAACAAGGCACACACGTCTCGCACCTCAATTAATCAACCGTGATATTTCTATCTCCATCTCAAAATAACAAACGCATCTTTGCCATTGCAATGGGGGTGTACACTTTTGTCGCGCTCATTGCCTTGGGCAGTTTGTCGCAGCACCAGTTTGAGTTAGATGATCTGGCATATTTAAATGACCTCGATCAAATACACCAAGACCCGAGTGCCATTTTTTCTGCAGACCGACGCCTACCAGGCCGTCCAGTCACAGACATGGCCCTCTTATTGATTCAAATGAGCTTCACCGACAATCCAACAGCATTCCACGTTGCCCTTGTATTTTGCCACCTCATCACCACCTTCCTGCTCACTTTCACATTTCTTAAAACGGGCCTAAACCAAGAACTCAGCCTCATCGGTGGCCTCTTTTTTCTCATTAATCTCGCCCACTTTCGGGCCATACACTGGATTTCTTGCTTGGCATATCCCCTATCCCTAAGTTGGGGATGTGTGGGTATCCTCGCCTACATTGCCTACCATGAAACACCTCGCTACAAATGGTACGGCATCAGTGTATGCGGGTTTGTACTCGCCATCTTATCACACCCAGCGGCCATTGTTTGCCCAGCATTCATCGCATACTTCACCTGGCAAAAAAAACAGCCAATGCGTCCAATTCTCAGCATCGGCATCATCAGTCTCGCTGTTCTCATCGGCCTCCTAAAACTTTTCCCACAAGTACCACAAGCCGAACATGCCACCGCGGTACTTCAATGGCACATCATAGACCTCATCCAACACGGTTTTTGGTATCTCGGCCGATTATGGGTCTCAACGTTTACAGTTTTTAGAGAGATGAACGACATCCAAACACCAGACTTATTATTGGGGGTCTTGGCCGTTATCGGTGTCATTGTTCTTTGGTATTATCGCATTTTCCCAACTGCGCATTGGGGCATTTGGATGTTGTTAAGCACAGTCGTATTTATCACCAACCCCAATCAAACACATTTTGAAAGCGGTCCTTCACGCCACCTCTATTTTGCTTCTGCAGGCAGTGCTGCTCTCTTGGCTTGGGCATGCCA
The DNA here is from genome assembly GCA_047619225.1 of Candidatus Latescibacterota bacterium. Classification (GTDB taxonomy): domain Bacteria; phylum Latescibacterota; class UBA2968; order UBA2968; family UBA2968; genus JABIFK01. The sequence continues at coordinate 1,941 of JBLHJX010000170.1, read as the reverse complement.
ACAGCTGAGTCTGAAAATTTCTCGAAGCAGCCAATCACGACCCAAAATCTGCCTGACCCTTCTCGTCACACTCATCACGGGCCTAAGCATCGTGGGTCTAAAAAAATCAGAAGCATTTACATACATCATATCCGCTCGCACCTATCTTGTGACCAACCAAAAAGAAAAAGCCACCCAACTGTTTGAAAAAGCGGTTGCACAAGCACCCCAATTGGTCTCCAGTGCCATGTATGAAAGATTTCCCATTGCCAACTTGGCAGAAGGGAAATTTCTAAACGACAGTTTACATCAAGCCCTCGCCCAATATCCCGATAATAAACTCATTGTTGCGATACGCATGATCTATGGCTTTCAAAGCAACACCGTTGATCACCAACATCTCACGGACCGTATTGTGGCATTTGCCCAACAAAACACCAAAGACATACAAGAATTTGTCGCGATATCATGCTTAAATTTAGGATACTTTTATGCCACGAAATTGCAACACAGCCCCGCCGAAATTTTGTATCAAGGCGCACTCAAATTAAAACCCGGTTATCCCGAAGCTGCTGTACATCTAAGCCAGATCTATATCAAACAAAAAAAAATCGATGCCGCGCGCCAGATTTTGCACCTTGCCATCAATCATTATCCCACACACGTAGATGCACTCCAAAATTTGGCAGCCCTCTATCACCGAGAAAAAGATTGGGACCAAACCGAAAAACTCTACAAACGTTTGTTAACACAACAACCTCATGCTACAGATATATTATTCAAGCTCGGTTACATATACATGTCTCAGAAAAATTATGCAGAAGCACGCCCCCTCTTTGAAACACTGACCCAACAGACGCCAAAAAACTGGCAAGGCTTCGCGTACCTTGGGCAATGCTTACATGCCCAGGGCCACACCACCGCAGCCGTTCGCGCGTATCAACGCGCACTCAAATTGAAGCCCAACCAACCTGAATTGCAAGTTCTGCTCAGACAACTAACCCCCTAAATCCCAACACCAGGTCAACACCCATGCCCATAAAACAACCCAACATCATTTGGATACTCTCAGACCAGCATCGCGCACAGGCCCTCAGTTGCGCTGGGGATCCCAACCTCAGCACCCCAACCCTCGACCGTATGAAGGGGGCCGCTTGTTCTGGCATTGGTGGCAGCCCCGTTTGCTCACCCTTTCGTGGATCTCTGCTTACCAGCATATATCCACATCACTGCATTCCTGGTCACGACGATCCCCTCCCTCAAAATGTACCCACCATCGCACACACCTTTAAAGGCGCCGGTTATCACACCGCCTACTTTGGAAAATGGCACGTCGATGGTGCCATCCATCGCACCCCCGACACCAGACCCGCACACCAATTTGTTGCGCCCGAACGACGCGGTGGGTTTGACTGTTGGATCGGTTACGAAAACAACAACGCGCAATACGATTGTTGGGTACACGGGCACGACGCGTCCGGCGATCCCGTTGACCTCTACAAATTACCATCCTATGAAACAGACGACCTCACAGACCTGCTCATCAACCACCTCAAAAACCAAACCTCCGAGCAACCCTTCTTTGCAGTACTGGCCGTACAACCCCCGCACTCACCTTATGTCGCACCCGAAGCATTCACCAAACGTCACACACCCGAAGAAATCCAATTGCGCCCCAACGTCTCACTTGTTGACCGCATTCAAGACCGATCTAAAAAAGACCTCGCAGGTTATTATGCCATGATCGAAAACCTCGACCACAACACCCAACGTGTCTTAGACACCCTCAAAACCACCCACCTCGCCGATAACACCCAAGTCATCTACTTCTCAGACCACGGCGACATGCACGGCTCACAAGGTCGCATTCTCAAATGTGCCCCGTGGGAAGAATCCATTCGCATCCCCTTTCTCGTTTCAGATGGCCACGGCAAAGCCCTTCCACAAATCCAAACCACCACA
>JBLHJX010000169.1:0-11281 GCA_047619225.1 Candidatus Latescibacterota bacterium | reverse complement strand
GAGGCGTAATGGCCACACAAACGGAAGATTATTTGGGCATAACAGATTATAAAGTGGTTGGAACCCGTCCAATTCGCCACGATGGTGTGGATAAGGTTACAGGGCGGGCGATTTATGGCACTGATTTGAACCTACCCGATATGTTGTTTGCCAAAGTCTTGCGCAGCCCACATGCCCACGCGCGTATCCTTTCTATCGATACAAGCAAGGCAGAGGCGTTGCCTGGGGTAAAGGGCGTTGTTACCAGTGCCGATTTGGTCCAAAGTGCCGAAGATGAGATGGCCGATTTGGGTGAAGAGATTGTTCGGATCAAAGATATGTGTGCTGCCGTGTTGGCGCATGAAAAGGTGTTGTTTCAGGGATATCCGGTTGCTGCTGTTGCTGCAAGCAATATCCATATTGCCGAAGAGGCATTAGACCTGATTGATGTCGTATATGAAGTGCTGCCCCATGTCTTAGATGTGCGCGAGGCGATGAAAGATGGCGCTCCATTGGTTCACGAAGATCAAAAAACGAAATCTTTGGGTGAACAGACGGATAAGATCAGCAATATCTCGTCACACTTTCGCACGGAATTAGGTGACGTGAAACAAGGGTTTGAAGAGGCAGATTTTATAGTTGAACGCGAATTTAATACCGAAATGGTACACCAGGGCTATATCGAACCACAAAATGCCACTGTGCATTGGAATGCTGATGGTGTCATTACGGTCTGGTGCAGCAATCAAGGCGCATTTGGTGTGCGGGATCAGGTCTCAAAGATCTTAGCGGTACCCGTTTCTAAAATCAAAGTGGTACCCCTCGAAATTGGCGGCGGATTTGGTGGCAAAATTAAGGCATACTTGGAACCGATTGCCGCGGTATTGTCCAAGAAGACCGGGCATCCGGTCAAGATGATCATGACACGCACTGAGGTATTGCAAGCCACGGGCCCCACATCGGGCTCTTGGATTCGGGTGAAGATGGGGGCGACGAAAGACGGCAAACTTGTTGCAGCGGAATGTGAATTGGTCTACGAATCGGGTGCATTTGCAGGCAGCCCTGTCGGCGCTGGTGCACGCAATATGTTGGTGCCTTATAACATTGCTAATGCAGTGGTCGATGGATATGATGTGACAGTGAACAAACCGTCTACCTCGGCCTATCGCGCACCAGGCACGACCAACGCGGTGTTTGCCGCTGAGGTGGTGGTTGACGAATTGGCTGAACTGTTGGGTTTGGACCCGATTGAATTTCGATTGATGAATTCGGCCAAAGAAGGCACGCGGCGTGCAGATGGCCCCTTAAACAAACGAATTGGTCATGTTGAATGCTTAGAAGCAGTTCGGGATTCTGAACATTACAAAAGCAAATTAGAAGGCAAACATGTGGGCCGCGGTGTTGCTTCTGGATTTTGGGGCAATGGTGGGGGCGTGTCGAGTGCTTCGGCAAGCGTGAATGCAGATGGCACGATTAACCTTGTAGAAGGTTCGGCGGACATTGGTGGTACGCGCACTTCGGTTGCGATGCAAATGGCCGAAGTGTTGGGTATTCCGGTTGAAGACATTCGCCCACAAGTGGGCGATACCGATTCGGTTGGATATACGGGTGTCACGGGTGGTTCGCGCACCACATTTGCTACGGGGTGGGCTGCTTATAAGTGTGCGCAAGATATTCAAGAACAAATGAGCGCTCGGGCCTCAATTATGTGGGAAATCTCAGAAGACGATGTTGAATTTGACCAGGCGGTGTTTCGCTCTAAGTCTGATCCGTCCAAATCAATTACTTTCAAGGAAATGGCTGGCAAGCTCGATTCAACGGGCGGCCCAGTGATGGGGCGTGCCACGGTTAAGCCTTCGGGTGCGGGTGGTGCGTTTGCCATTGTCTTGGTGGATGTTGGCGTGGACCCAGAAACAGGCAAAGTTGATATTTTGCGGGCGTCTATTTTTCAAGATGTTGGTACTGCCATCTATCCACCTTACGTGGAAGGTCAAATGCAAGGTGGTGTGGCACAAGGCATTGGTTGGGCTTTAAATGAAGAATACGTCTATGACGAAAAGGGCGTATTGCGCAATTCGAGCTTGTTGGACTATCGGATGCCAACCTGTTTGGATTTGCCGATGATTGAAACACACATGATCGAAGTGCCAAACCCGGGCCACCCCTATGGTGTGCGTGGCGTGGGCGAAGTGCCAATTTGTCCACCTCCTGCTGCTGTGGCCAATGCCATTTATCGGGCTGTGGGTGTGCGTATTAATGACTTGCCGATGTCCCCTGGGCGCGTGTTGAAATCGATGTGGGCCAAAAATGGCAAGAACGGCTCGGCCTAAGAGATCAATCCTATGCCCCAAGTCTTTATCCCGTCATTGATGCGCAAATTGACCAACAACCAAGAAATGGTTGAGGTAGATGGCAGTACTTTGCGCGAAGTGATCAACAATATGGAGAGCCTATTTCCGGGTTTCAAAGCACGCGTGTTGTATGAAGGCACACGTTTGGCGCCCGGGTTGGCGGCTGCGATTGATGGTGTGGTCACAGAAGAAGGGTTAAGAACTCAGGTGTCTCCAAATTGTGAGATTCATTTTGTGACTCAAATTGCTGGGGGATAGGGAGTGAAAAGTAAAAAGTAAAAATGAAAAGCCTGTGATCTGTTGATTGCAGGCTTTTTGTTTGGGTTTAAAAACGCTTGACTGGGAGCGTATATATAAATGTTTAATATGAATAACATTAGTGTGTAAGATATTGTTTGGTATGTATTTGGTTAATGTATTAAAAAAGTTTTTGTAAACAATAAATTAGGATTAAAAAAAAGAGTGATCCAAGCTCATTATTGATTTGAGCAAAACTGGAACCACTCTTTTTAAGAAATAGTCTGGCAATGTGTCGTTTATTGAGGATCTTCAATGCAAAAGCGACTGATCATTTTTGAGAATGTCTCAACGCCTTTGTGGAGTTGGTCTATTTCGATCCATTCGTCAATGGTGTGGGCTTGTTTGATGCTGCCTGGGCCCAGTACAACCAGCTCCATATTTTGCCCAAAAATCATCCCGTCGGTTCCGTAGGCGACGCTTTTGGGTGTGCGTTTGCCGGTTACTTTGAGGGCTTCTTGCACAATGCGGGAGTCTGTTGGTGTGTCTAAAGGCTTGAGGGAATCGTAGATCGTGATTTGCACGCCGTGGTTTTTGGCTGAAGCTCGGATGGTCTTGAACAAGGGTGCGAGATTCTGTCCCGGCATCGCCCGAAAGTTGATGGTTGCACCACTTTCTGGCGTGGTAATATTGGACGCTTGTTCGCCCCCGTGAATGACCATATTGAGTGTTGAATGTGGCGGGACGAAGTTGTTGTTTAGATATTTGGGGTTGGTTTTTAATTCTTGGTCGATGGCCAAAATATCGTTGAGAAAGGGGATCAGTTTGTGGTTGGCGTTGATCCCTGTTCCCATTGAACTGTGTGTGGCGCGTCCTTTGGACGTAACCGATATTTTCACCGACCCTTTGTGGGCTTGCACGACGTCGAGCAGTGTGGGTTCGCCAATAATGCCGTAACGCACTTTGGACTCTTTGAGCACTTTGGACTTTTTGAAGACCACGTCTGCACCGGCGCAGTTGATTTCTTCGTCGCCTGTGACCACCACGTAAATGGGTTGCTTGAGCTTGCGTGCATCAAAGGTCGCTGCTGCTGCGATCATACACGCCACGGACCCCTTCATATCGGCCACGCCGCGTCCGTAAATTCGGCTCCCTTTTTTAATCACCTTAAACGGATCCCAGGCCCAACCGGTTGCAGGCACCACATCATTGTGCCCCATCAAAGCCAACCCGCCCGTGCCCCGTCCTTTTTTGCCTACAATGTTGAGCTTGGGCACGCCATTGGGGTCTTTGTAAGGAATCCGCTCAACTTGGAGTCCTGCTTCGCGCATCCGTTTGGCCATTGCATTGGTGGCATCTACGTTACTCAAGTAACTTGTAGAATTAAAGGACACGAATTCTTTTGTGAGTTCGACAGGGTTCATGATCAGCTCCACATTAAGAAAGACGATAGGGAAATTTGTGAGTGGGGAATATACGCAGGTGGAGATCGAACGTCAACGCTTTCGATTGGGTGTGTGACTGTTGTTAGGGGTTGCCAAATTTTGATCGTCGGTTTAGATTGTGAGTGTTCACGTTGGCACACACCTTTTCGGGAGTTTTGGAATGATAGATGCAACTGATCGTGGTCCTCTTGTGAAAAAGTTATTGGATGTTCCACTGTTTGAGGCATTGGATTATACGCAAATTGGGGCGATGCTCGATATTGCAGACATGCTCTCACCCGAGGCGGGCGTTGTGCTTTGTGAGTCGCGCTCGGTAGACGAGCGTTTGTTGATTCTTTTAGAAGGCTCTCTGCGCTTAGAATCTGCCCAGGGTGAATTTGTTGATAATTTGGAACCGGTGCGCGTGATTGGAGAGATGGGTGTATTTACTGGACAAACCCGCTCTTCGCGAGTTGTGTCCCGTGAAGGGGCCCAAATTGTGGCGATTCCTGCAATAGAGTTGGAAGAGCTCTTGGAAGAAGACGGTCAATTTGCACATCATCTGTTTAGCAGTTTGATAAAGCTTTTGTACACACGGTTGCACGATATCAATGGCGAGGTGGTCGACTTGCACGATAAGGTTGCCAAGCTCAAAAAACGAGTTACCGAATTATCACCTGGCGATCCTTTGTTGTCTGAGTTATTTCCCAAGTGATTCTGAAGGGTATTTGATTGCCACCGTTGGTTCGCCATCGGTGGCATTTTTCGTGTCATCTAGGAAGGAGTGTTAAAATGCCATTTTCTAATCAGGGTTTGGTTCACCGACCCACAGTTACCGGAACACGGGGTATGGTTGCCAGTGCGCACCCTTTGGCGACCCTGGCTGGGGTGCGAATGCTCTTGGACGGGGGCAATGCTTTTGACGCTGTGGTGGCTGTTGCTGCCGCGCTCAACGTTGTTGAGCCTTATATGTCGGGCATTGCTGGGGTTGGATATGCCCTTGTGCGTAGTGCCAAAGAAAAAGAAATGCGGGTTCTGGATTATTGTGGGCACACGCCTTATGAAGCACGGGCCGAGCTGTTTGACAAAGTGACCGACAAAGATGACGGCCCCCGGTCGTGTTTGGTGCCAGGCGCGTGCGGCGGTTGGTTGGAATTGCTAAAGACATACGGCACAATGTCTCCCGCTCAAGTTTTTGCGCCAGCCATCGAATTGGCCGAAGACGGCTTTGCTGTGACGATGCTGAATGCCAAATTTATGGGCGACAATGGGGGGCGGTTGTATCCGACAGGGGCTGAGGTTCTTTTGTCGCGTGGCCGAGCGCCAATGACGGGGGAAATCTTGATCCAGAAGAATTTGGCGCAGACTTTCAGGCGCGTGGCTGAAGGTGGGGCGGAGGTGTTTTATAAGGGTGATTTGGCCAAAGAGATGGTGTCTTATATTCAGGGGGAAGGTGGGTGGCTGTCGGAAAAAGATTTGGCAGACTTTAAACCCGAATGGGTAGACCCTATTGTGACAAATTATCGGGGGTATGATGTTTATGTGCCGCCGCCGCCAAGTGCTGGGTTTCAGATCTTGCAGACGCTTAATATGTTAGAAGGGTATGATCTTCAAGAAATGGGACATCACGCCGAGTTGGCGTTGCACCTGTTTATCGAAGCCGTTAAGTTGGGCAATGCAGATCGGGTAGAATATGCTGCGGCACCAGACATTGCCATTGAAGGGCTCATTTCAAAAGCCTACGCTGCCAAACGGCGCGCACTCATTGGCGAACGGGCGGGTGTCCATCGCGGTGAATATTATCCGGCTCACAAGTTGCCCGGCGAAATTGAACCTGGTCAGCCTGGTGATTGGTTGGGTGAGTGCACGACGCATTTTGATGTGGTAGATAAAGAAGGCAACTCGGTTGCCATAACCCAAAGTTTGGGGTCTGGTTTTGGTTCGGGAATGGTTGTGGGCAAGACGGGCATGTTTTTGAACAATTTCATTCGGTGGGGGGACTTGGTGCCCGGCAGTGCAAACTGTATCAAGCCGCATATGAAATTGGATATGTGTTTGTCCCCGATGCAAGTCTTACGCGAAGGGGCGTTGTTCTCGGCTTTGGGTACACCTGGCAGTTGGGGCATTCAGCAAACGAGCATTCAGTTTTTGACCAATGTGTTGGATTATGGGATGAACATTCAGGCCGGTATCGAAGCCCCGCGCTTCCGATTGGCGTCTGAGGGGACATCGGCTTCCATTGAGTCACGGGTTCCCAATGGGGTGCTGAATGCGCTGGAAAAACGCGGGCACGATATCAAGCGGCTGCCAGATTGGTCTCCGCTTGTTGGAGGTGCTCAGGGGATCGTTGTAGATGCACAAACAGGGGCGATGATGGGAGGGGCTGACCCTCGACGAGATGGTTATGCCATTGGGATTTAAGTTTTGTTGGTTCAATTAGAAATGGAAAAATAAATTCTCATGATGGAGTCTGCTCATTCTGATCGTCCGCCATTGATGGATATTGTGGCAGATCGTAAAAGAAAAATAGAAGTCAAGCGCAATACCCGTATGTTGGTGCTCAACGGCGGGTTGATGATGATGGCCATGACGTTTGTGAGTTCCGATTTGGTATTGCCGGCTTTTGTGCAAACCTTGACCGCGTCGAGTGTGTTGGTGGGGTTGGCCAGTGCTTTGATGCGTGTGGGGTGGTCTTGGCCGCAGGTGTTTATTTCGCGCATCGTAGAGCCCCAACCCAGAAAAATGCCACTCTTTGTTTGGGCGGGTGTGGGGCGCAGTGTGGTCTGGTTTGCAACGGGTGCGATTACGTTTTGGCTTGGGGCCGATGAACCCACAACTTTGTTGGTCGTGTTTATGGTGCTTTATGGCATTGCCACGTCGATGATGGGCATTACCAATGTCCCTTGGATGGATATCATTGGCAAATCAATACCATCGGCAGAGCGGGTGCGGATGTTTGCTTGGCGCAGATTGTTGGGTGGGGTGATGGCGATGGCTGCAGGGGCCGCAATTTCGTATATATTAAGTTCTCAAAGTGGCCTAAGTTTTCCCGACAATTACGCGGTTTTATTTATGCTGTCTGGCATTGGCACGGGGCTTTCTGTGTGGGCTTTTGGCTCGATTCGAGAACCCATCGAAAAAAGTGACCGCAAACGATTGCCATTTGGTGCTTATATGGCCAGTGGCCTAGATTTGCTGCGCACTGATTCCAATTATCGCAATTTATGTGTTCTGCAATTCATGTGGGCGTTTAGCATGATGGCCGCCCCCTTTTATGTGCCCTATGCCATTGAGGGATATGGTATGCCCATCGTTTATGTTGGTTTTTTTGTGACGGTGATGCAGTTTAGTTCGATCTTTTCAAACGCGCTTTGGGCATGGGTGGGGCATCACAAGGGCAACCATGCTCTTTTGGTTTATGGGTCTTGGTTTATGGGCCTGTCGGTCCTCATTCCCTTGCTGACACAGTGGATACCCTCCCAAGACTTGCGCCCATTGGCCTTTGTGGATATCGACGTGGTTATCAACTCTCAAATTCTATTCTACTCACTCACGTTTGTGTTTTCAGGGTTTGCTACAAGTGGCATGTTTACTGGGCGTATGACCTATGTCTTGGATATTTCACCACCCGACAGACGCCCCACGTATACGAGTTTCATGAATATGTTCATGTTGCCTCAAGGGGCATTGCCTGTTTTGGGTGGGGTATTGGTTTCTTGGATTTCCTACCAAAATACCTTTGTTTTATCTCTCATCTTTGTGCCTCTCTCTGTGCTTATGGCACGCAGGCTCAAGGATATCCGAGATGTTCCCCCAGTAACAGTTTTATCGCCACCAGAGGAAGAGGAATGATTACCCTTGCGCAATTTCTTCGGCCAAATCTTCTGCCGGGTAGGTGATGATCTCAGATAATGTGGGGTGATAGTGTGGGATGCGGGCAAGGTCTTGAACTGTGCCCCTAAAATACATCACCGCAATGAGTTCGTGAATCAATTCTCCAGCTTCTGGACCGACGATTTGCGCGCCAATGATTTCCCCCGACTTTGGGTTGCAGAGAATTTTGACAAAGCCGTGTGTTTCGCCCATGACCAGGGATTTGCCATGATCGTTAAAGGGGTATGACGCGACTTTGTAAGGGATGTTGGCAGCCTTGCTTTCTTTTTCGGTGAGACCAACCGAAGCATATTGCGGATCTGTGAAAACGACTTCAGACTTTAATCGGTAATCTATTTCTTGTTTTTGGGTGCCTTTAACGGCATTGTGACCGGCGATTTCACCTTGTTGGATCGCTATATGCACCACTTCATAAATGCCATTGCAGTCGCCAACGGCGTAGATACTCGGCGTTGATGTCTGCATCTTTTTATCCACAACGATGTTTCCGCGTTCTGTTTGCACGCCTGCGTTTTCCAGACCGAGGGTTTCAATTGCTGGCTTGCGGCCCAGGGCTTGTAAGATGATGTCAGCGGTCACTTTGCGAACTTTGCCCTCGTGTTTGAAGTGGGCCACTTTTTTGCCATTTTGTTGTGTGAATTTGATCAGTTGTGTGCCGGTGAAAACTTTCATGCCTTCTTCTCTGAAACGATCTTCAACAGGGCGTGCAAGGTCTTCATCTGACGAACTAAAAATGTGGTTGCTGCGTTGGATGAGGGTGGTTTTGCACCCCACCCGGCAAAAGAATTGTGCAAATTCTGTGGCTACGGCCCCACCGCCTAAGACTATCATGGATTTGGGTAGCGTTTTCAACTCAAGTGCTTCGTCGCTGGTGATATAACCAACTTCGTCCAAACCTGGGATGTCAAAGTGTGCGACAACAGACCCCGTACCGATAACAAAGCTTCTTGATGTGATGGTCTTTTTGCCCACTTTGATGGTGTTTTTGTCAAGGAATTGGGCTTTTCCCCGAATGAGTTTGAACCGGGGGTTGTTCAACTGTTCAATGCGATAGTCTGCGAAATCTTTGATCAAGGATTTTTTACGGTTGTAAATTTCGTCCATTTTTGCTGTTGGTTTGCTGGTGCGTAGACCAAATTCCTTGGCGCGTTTCATGAGCGACATGACATCCGAAGAACGAAGGATGGTTTTGGTGGGCATACACCCGCGCAAAATACACAAGCCTCCCAAGGGGCCTTTGTCTATGATGCCCACTTTGGCTCCCAATGCCTGTGCCGTGCGTGCTGCCGCATAACCGCCGCTCCCGCCCCCAATGATTACAACATCAAAATCCATACCGGTCAGTCCTTTCTGGTGGGTCATTTAAGTCTTGATTAGAGTAGTAAAAAAAACCTGTTGTGAAATTATAAAATACAGACTCCTGCTGTTGGGGCAAGCCTTTTGGGCGTATTTAATGTACGATGGTTTTCAAAGAGTTTGAATATGCAACTGAAGAGCGGGGTATAGATAATAAATTCTCGAAGAAGAGTGATTGTGATGTCTCGCTGGGCGGGTGACGGTGGGTACAAGGAAGTCCTAAAGATAGCGGGGCCTTTGATCTTGAGTATGGGGTCTTGGAGTCTGATGCATTTTATTGACCGCATCTTTTTGACTTGGTATAGCGCGGAGGCTCTTGCGGCAGCCATGCCCGCAGGGTTGCTCAGCTTTGCGTTTGGTAGTTTTTTTATTGGTACGGCAGGGTATGTCAATACATTTGTCGCACAATATTATGGGGCCAAACGATTTTCAGAAGTTGGCGCATCCGTCTGGCAGGGGCTGTATTTTAGTCTGGTGGGAGGGGGTCTCATGCTGTTGCTGTTGCCGTGCGCCAAATGGATCTTTGATGCAGCAGGCCATCCAGAGGAAATAAGGGCGATGGAGGTGGTGTATTTTCGCATCTTAACGGGAGGCATTGGCGCAACATTTGTGATGTCTGCAGTGTCCACGTTCTTTTCTGGCAGAGGCGATACGTGGACGGTTCTTTGGGTGAATCTAATGGTGGTGGTTCTCAATATTATTTTGGATTACGCGTGGATTTTTGGCTATTGGGGGTTTCCCCGGGCGGGCATTGCGGGTGCTGGGTATGCGACCGTGATTTCACAGACGCTTGGTTGCATCTTGTTTTTTTTGTTGATGCTGCGCAAACCTTTTCGCGAAAAATACAACACCTTGTTGGGGTGGCGGTTTAACGGCAGGCTTTGCAAGCGCCTTTGGAAATACGGTGCGCCCAATGGATTCCAGTTTATGGTTGAGATCATGGGGTTCGCTATTTTCGTGCTCCTGGTTGGCAGGTTGGGTACGGTTGATTTGGCCGCCACGAATTTGGCTTTTAACATCAATACCTTGGCGTTTGTTCCTATGTTGGGAGGGGGCGTTGCTGTTTCCACTTTGGTGGGGCAATATTTAGGTGATGATCGGCCAGAACCCGCAGAACGCAGTACCTATTCGGCCTTGCACTTGAGTCTAATTTACATGCTTATTATGGGCATGTCTTTTTGGTTTTTGCCAGAATTTTTTATGAAACCGTTTGAATCGGGCGCCGATGCAACTGCTTTCGCACCCATTCGAGATTCCGCCATTGTTTTGCTTCGTTTTGTGGCGATTTATTGTGTGCTCGATGCGGCTTATATTGTTTTTTCGGCAGCCATCAAAGGCGCAGGTGATACACAGTTTGTGATGCGGGTAACTGGGGTTGCTTCTCTGTTTGTTTTGATTATACCGACATTTTTGGTGGTGGAGACATTCGAATTGGGGCTTTACCCTGCCTGGATTGCAGTTACCTTATACATTGCTTTGATGAGTGTGATCTTTCTGTTTCGCTTCAAAGGTGGAAAATGGAAGACGATGCGGGTGATAGAGTCTGATGTGGCATCATTGGCACAAGGTCGACAGGTTGCCGAGGTAAACGTTCGCAATCATATCGACGCAATGTGAGGTCTGTTAAAAAAAGAGGGAGGATGTATGAAAAGAAATGCACTGATGATTGTTGGGCGGGGTGTAGATCAATTTTTTACAGATGAGATGATGGCGCAGCTTCATTCGTTACTCAATGTCACCATTCGGAATAATGAAAAACTCGATGAACAAGCCTATTCAGAGGCTTTAACGGATGCAAGCGCTGAGATTGTCATCACAGGGTGGAATTCACCTGTGTTGACCCAGGTGATTATTGATCAAAATTCGCAATTGAAATACATGTGTAATTTAACCGGAAGTGTTCGGGCAATGGTCACGCGAGAGGTTGTGGCCAATGGTCTTTTGGTGACCAATTGGGGCACGCTCATTGGACCGACTGTAGCCGAAGCGGCATTGATGGCCATGTTGTCTTGTTTGCGACGAACGGTGCAGGTTGCTTTT
>JBLHJX010000168.1:0-11294 GCA_047619225.1 Candidatus Latescibacterota bacterium | reverse complement strand
AAGCATCTTGTATCCAAAGCAAACGTCCATTTACCAAAGCAAGATATGGGTCGCTGTCGTAGTTTAAAAAGGGCGCAATTTTGTCAAACCGTCTGGGGCTGTCTTCGCCAATGTGTTGGCCAATATGTCGGTCAAATATGAGGCGGCTATCGGGTTTGAGTGCACTGGTGAAAAGCAAATAAGGGTCGCCAAATCGAAGTGCAAAAATGAAACGTTTCCAGAAACCACCCACAGGCACACCGCCTTTGCCTTGGTAGGTGGTGTAGACATTTTCGTCGCCTTTGGGATAATCGAATTCGGGTGTGTTGGTGTTGACGACAATGTAGTTGCGCATGTTTTCGCCATAATAAATCTCAGGCCGGTCTACGACCAATTTGGCACGGGATGTGGGTGGGATGTCTTTGATCAAAAAACCTGGCAACCCTTCTCCGAGAATCTCATTGGCTGGGCTCATAACAAGCCCATATCCATGCGTGTAAACCAAGTGGTTATTGACCCATGTGTCCCCTTGTAATTCACCTGGATCTCGGGCATATTCACGACCGGCTAACATCACTTGCTGGTAGGTGCCATTGATATTGTATCGGTCCACATCGACGTTGTTGAAACTGTAATAGGATCTGATTCCTTGTAGCTGACTGTACGTGGCCATGAGGGGGCGCCTGTCCCACAATGGAATGCTTTGGATGGTGAGTTGGTTGTTTTCGATGTCTTGTGTTGTTAAATCTGTATCGCCGGGAAAATCGACTTCTTGGATGCGGTCTAATCCATAGGCTCGTCGTGTATAATCGATGCCGTGTTGGATGTAGGTTTCTTCGCGCTCAAATTCGTTGGGTTTTACTTTGAACTCTTCGTAGACCATTGGCAACAGCCAACTGATGAGAATGAGACACGTGCCGTAGGCCAACGCTCCGTATTGGGGAATGGTCCATGTTTTTAGGCGGGTGTTATAAATAAGCAGCCCGGCTATGGCGACCAATAAAAGCAGCATGAACCGATAGGCTAGAAATTGGGCATTGAGGTCGGTGTACCCGGCACCAAAAAAAGCGTCTTTGCGAAAAGAGTAAAGGAGTTCGTATTCTTTGAGCCAATACCCCCAGCCCAGCAGGAGTGCCAGGAAGGCAGCCATTACAGAAATATGCGCACGTACTTCGGGTATGGTAATCCAGTCGTCGTCGAAACGTATCGCGCGATCTTGGTGATAGGACACGGCCACGATAAGGGTGGTAAAGAGTACCCCTGCGATTGCCCAAGCATGTAAAAATGTATACAGTGGCAACGTGAAAACATAAAACCCGATGTCGATGCCATAGATAGGGTCGGTGTGCGCAAAGGATGTGGGATTGATAAACTTGAGATATGTAAGCCATGAAGACGCCCCTAAAGCCCCCATAAAGAGGCTTACGAGCACGATAGCGGCAGACCAAGCCAACCGTTGCCGCAGGCTGTGATTGGTCGGCATTTCGGGGGTGCCATCGACGATCACTTCAAAGGCCATGATGCGGGTGGATAGGCCCAGTTTGCGTGCGATATATAAGTTGATGCTGGCAAAAAGGGCGAAACATAGGCCAAAGGTGATGAGGCATGCCGTTTTGGTGAGGGTCATTGTGACGAAGGTTTGGCGAAAACCCAATGTATCAAACCAAAGCAGGTCGGTGTAGACAACGGCAAAGAGGCGGATACCAATAAAACCCAACGCAATGCAACTGCCGACGATGATTAAGCCAACTGTGCGTTTAGACATAAAAACCAATCATAGGGAGAGGTGAAGAGCTGAAGCACCCAGTATATAGGGTAAAAAGGGTGATTACGGGTAACAATGAATGTGTTATGACGCACTAAAGTATCATAAACTAAGATGTTAGACAAGGGGTTTCTGGGCTTGACAGGTGGCAGTTTCTGTGGTATGATTTGCAAAATCGAAATGTAAAACGCATGATGAAAGTCGTTTCAAAGTGAGGTCTGAATGGGTTTGGTCGAAGCTGAGTGTATGGAGTCGTCACAGCATTTAAAACCGCCAGTAGATGCATCTGCTTTGTTACACCGGGAAATGAGACGGGATGAATATTGGCGTGGGCTTCCTGGTTATCACACTGTAGATGCTGAGACATTTCATTCTCATGTGTTTCAAATGCGGAATTCTGTGACGAGTGTTGGCAAGCTGATGCAAGTTTTGGGAGATAGGGTTTCACCCGAATTTTATCGAGATGTAACAGCGGGTATTCAGGAAGCTTCTATGAGCATCCGCATTTCACCGTATTTGCTGAGCTTGATCAACTGGACTGACCCCTACACAGATCCTATTCGAAAACAATTTATACCCGTTGGTTCCATGCAGTTGCCCGACCACCCCGAATTGCATTTGGACTCTTTAAATGAGCAGGGTGATTCACCCGTGCCTGGGTTGACACATCGGTATCCAGATCGGGTGCTTTTCTTGGTGTTGGACACGTGCCCCGTATATTGCCGATTTTGTACGCGAAGTTATGCCGTGGGGTTGGACACTGATGATGTTGAGAAGGTGCAGTTGCGGGTGAATAGAGGCCGTTGGGACAGCGCCTTAGATTACATTGCCTCTCGGCCAGAGGTGGAAGATGTGGTTGTGAGTGGTGGTGATATGTATCAGCTCAAGGCTGATCAATTGCAAGAGTTAGGGGACCGGATTTTAGATATTGATCATATTCGCCGATTTCGATTTGCGACTAAGGGTCCTGCTGTGTTGCCTCAAAAATTGGTAACCGACCATGCTTGGGTTGATGCGCTGACGCATGTGGTTGATCGGGGACGCAAGATGCACAAAGAAGTTGTGCTACACACACATTTTAATCACCCCAATGAACTTACGGGCGTCACCGAAGATGGGATCAACCGGTTAAAAGAACGTGGCATTATCGTGCGCAACCAGTCGGTTTTGCAACGGGGTGTAAACGATGATGTTGAGACGATGCGGTTGTTGGTTAAACGATTGAGTTATTTAAATGTGCAGCCCTATTACGTGTTTTTCCACGACTTGGTCAGTGGTGTTGAAGATTTGCGCACCACGTTGGCGTGTGGTTTAGAAATTGAAAAGCAAGTTCGAGGTGTGACGGCTGGATATAACACGCCTACGTTTATTGTCGATACATTAGGTGGGGGCGGAAAGCGGGATGCACATTCGTATGAATCTTATAACCCAGAAACGGGCATTGCGGTGTATACCAGCCCAGTTGTGAGACCCGGTGAGTATTTGTTTTATTTTGATCCGATAGATTCTTTAACGGAAGATGTGCAATTGCGGTGGCAGGATGGTGTTGAGCGAGAGAAGATGAAACAGGACGCGTTGGAGATGGCACAAGCGAGTTGATGTTTCTGGCTGTTTTAATGCACTTGATCAGCATTTAAAGTGTTATTGAATTCTAATTTTTAAACGGGGCAATGTGATCATTGTCCCGTTTTTTTTATTTGAAAAGATCTTGCAAAGAGAGGGACCAGCCGGGTAATAGGTTTCCACCTTCAATCGTTTGTGTTTCTGTGAGGATGGTAATGTCATCAAGGTCGCGATAGAGGGTGACTGTTTTTTTATTTGGATCAATCACTATGACCATTTGTGACCCTGAACGGAGCCATTCTAATGCTTTGTCTGCTACTTGTGTACATGTGTCATTGGGAGAGATGATTTCAATTGCCAAATCTGGTGCGCCAGGGAAGAATCCCTCTGTATCGCCAAGTGCGTCAATGCGTTCTCTTGTTACAAAACTGGCACCTGGTGCACGAACAGTGTCGGGATCGGTATCGATGATGAAGCCGGTTTCTGCGGCATAAACATCACCTAAGTTATGTTCTTCTACAAATTGCAAAATGCGCGATCCAATACGCGCCGCTATTTTGCCGTGGTTGCTACCTGCGGGTGACATTTGAATGAGTTCTCCTCTCACAAGCTCAAACCGAAAGTTATCATGTGGCATTTTGAGTAGTTCGTCGGCGGTCATTATTTGTGTGTCAATTGCCATGGTGAATGCCTCGGTGTAAATGGTGTGAGAGAGGGGTTGTGTCGGAATTATACTCAGGATTTGTTGCTCTGTCAAATGGCCGACGAATTAAGCCACTTCACCAAGGCTTTTTGGGGGTCGGATATCTCGTCGATGGATGTGTAGTAATAGTCTTGCCATCCATTCTCTGGTAAGCCAGTAAAGACCATGAGGTTGAGGGGGTAATGTTCGGAGTCTGTACACCTTCGAAAATCATCGCGAAAGAGGAAGGTTTTTTTGCCCAGAGCGATGGCAGCGCCCAATTCGATCATGACGCCTTCGTCGGGTGGGGTGCCATTGACAATGGCGAAGGTGGCGTCAGATTCGACGACGTCTTTCAGATCGGCTTGCCCGACTTTATAGGCCCAACCGGACTGAGCAAAGTCGATCTGATTGTTTCTGGCAAAGGGTTCCCAGACTTCGGCACCCAGCGCTTCGAGCGCGGTGACAAATTGGGGTAGGAGAAGGGACTTTTGTTGCGTGGAAAATCCGTAGGGGTTTGCGAGGTAGATGGTTTTTTTCATTGAAATTGCCTTTCGTTTGATGGTTTCTGATTTGATATACTCTCTTATGGTGCGGGTGTCAACCCGCGCACGGTTCTAAATAATAGACCTTCCATTTTTTGGGTTTTTTTCTACCTTGCGTTCTTGTATGGACCGAAATATAATAGTGCGCTCATGAAAGGGAGGGGATATGGGATTGTTGCCCGAAAAAAAGGATGCACGGTTTAATTTTATTGTGGGGGTGATGAACGGGAGTATTTTTGGGTTTGGTACCTCGTTTTTAGACCCGACAACGGTACTGCCCGTTTTTGTTCGGCATTTTACACATTCAGATACAGTGGTGGGATTGGCCAGTGCGCTCCACCGGGCGGGGTGGCATTTGCCACAACTGTTTGTGGCTGGGTATTTGGAACGCCGTTCCTACAGGTTGCCTGTATATCAATATGCAAATTTGGTGCGAATGACATTGATTGCGCTCATTTTGCCCTTATTGGCATGGTATGGGCTGTCTGACCCGGGGTTTGTATTGAGTGGGTTTTTGATTTTGTTTGGTGTGGCGTCTTTGTTTGGGGGTGTGGCGGGTAGTGCTTATACAGATATCGTGGGCAAAGCTTTGCCTCGATCCCATACGGGTGTGTTTTATGCGACGCGCTCTTTCATTGGTGGTCTGTTGAGCATTTTGGCGGGTGTGTTGATCAAGTATCTGCTCGATTCGGAGAGTGGGTATGTTTTTCCGTCTGATTATGTTGTGATTTTTGCGCTTGGAACGGGCATGATGATCTTGGGCATTGTGTGTTTCTGCTTTGTGAGAGAGCCTGAGGGCAAAGTGAGTGTTTTGCCTCGCACCTTTTTACAAGTTGTGGGTGGGGTGCCACAACTTGTGCGCCAAGATCGAAATTTTGGACGTTTTTTGATGGTGCAAATTTTGGCATCTGGCATCGGTTTTTCGCTGCCCTTTTACGTTCTTTTGGCGCGTGAGACCTTCCATGTTTCTGAGGGTGCTGTGGGCATTTTTTTGGCAGCTCAGACGGTTGGGGCAGCGATATTTAATATTGTGTGGGGGCACATTTCTTTAACCCAAGGTAATCGCAGGGTGGTTCTGTTTGCTGTTTTGGGTGTGGCCGTGATTCCGACCTTGGCGCTGGTTTTGAGCAGTCAACCGCATTGGGTGATGGGCGGGCCACCGTGGTTGATTGTGGGATGTTTTTCCTTCATTTTTATGCTGATGGGGGGAACGACGTCTGGGGTTTTTATTGGTTTCAAGAGCTATATGTTAGATATTGCCCCAGAAGCGCGGCGGCCAACCTATGTCGGCATTACAAATACCGTCCTGGGTGTGGGGGCACTTTATCCCATTTTTGGTGGGGTGTTGGCAGACTTGGTGCATTTGCAAGGGGTGTTTTTTTTGTCGGCTGTGACCGTGTTTGCGGGTGTTTGGTTGAGTTGGGGCTTGGAAGCCCCAAAGGTTATCGAGAACGAAGTCTAAAGGGTGCCACTCAGAATTGGACATGATGTGTCGTGGATCAATCTGGGGTTACTAATTCAGGGAGTAAGATATGTCAAAACAACCGAATATTCTTTTTGTGCTGACGGATCAACAACGGGCGGATACCATCCATGCGGGCGGCAATCCTTATATTCGTACGCCCGTGATGGATCGTTTGTGTCGTGAAGGGGTGAATTTTACGAATGGGTATACACCTTCACCGGTTTGTGTGTCGGCGCGTGCATCGATTGTGACGGGGCAATATCCACACAAGAATGGGTGTTTTGACAACGGGTTTCGGTGTGCAAAAGATCGACCAACGATGATGGGGATGCTCTCTGATGCAGGCTATTATACGCATGGGGTTGGGAAGATGCATTTTAACCCGATGGATGATCTGTGGGGGTTTCACAGCCGTGAAATTCAGGAGGAGATTGGGCGGCAAGTTGCAGGGGATGACTATCTGGAGTTTATGCATCGGGAGGGGTTTGAACATGTGCATGATCCGATGGGCGCGCGGGGAGAGATGTATTATATTCCGCAGATTTCTCAGTTGCCTGCACGGTTGCACCCGACGACGTGGGTGGGAGATAGAAGTGTTGATTTTTTAAAGGAGCGGGATACGTCTAAGCCGTTTTTCTTGTGGTCGAGCTTTATTCATCCGCATCCGCCGTTTTCGCCACCCACACCGTGGAATAAGCTTTATCGTGGACCGCGGATGCCTTTGCCGAAGCGGCCGGATCAGATGGAAGATCTGTGGACGCATTTTAACCGAAATCAAAACCGGTATAAGTACCGTGATGCGGGGTTGGATGACCGGATGTTGCAGGTGATGCGCGGTTATTATTGGGCGTGTATTTCTTTTATCGATTATCAGGTGGGGCGGATTATTGATGTTTTGGAAGCGCAGGGTGAATTGGATAATACGCTGATTGTGTGGTCGTCTGATCATGGTGAATTTTTGGGGGATTATAATTGTTTTGGGAAGCGTAGTTTTTTGGATGCGGCGGCAAATGTGCCGATGCTGGCGCGATATCCCGATCGGTTTGGGGTGGGGGTGGTAGATAAGACACCGGTGTCGTTGGTTGATTTGGTGCCTACTTTTTTGGGGGCAGCGGGTGCGAATGACGCGCGTGCGGATTTAGATGGGGTGGATATGGCGGGGTTGGTGGGGAAAGGTGAGAAGAGGACTGTTTATGGGGAGTTGCAAGTGGGCCAACAAGGGAATTATATGGCGTTTGATGGGGATTTGAAATACATCTATTCGGCAGGGGATCAGAAGGAGTACTTGTTGGATCATCGGGTGGATGCGGGGGAAACGCGGAATTGTGCGTCGAATGTGATGTATGCGCAGGAGGTGAAGGAGATGCGGGCGGGGTTGATTGGTTTTTTGCAAGGGGAAGGGTATACAGATCCTTTGGATGGGGATGGGTGGAAATCTTATGAGAAGATTCTGGGTTTTGATAGCTCGGATGCGGGGTTGCTGATTCAGGATGCGGGGTGGGCTGTGCCACAGTATGATATTCCGGGGTATTCGGATGATGTGAAGATTAGGCCATAGAACTTCAAAAGGAGATGGGTATGAAGACAGCGACGGGGAATCGGATGACGCCGACGGATTTGTCTTGGGTGGATCGGTGTAGAGCGGTGAAGGAGGCGGGGTTTGATGGGGTGGAGGTTTGGGTTGGGACGGATGATTTTGATATGGAAACGACGGATGATGCGTTGCGGGTATTGTATGAGGGGATACAGGGGGCGGGGTTGGAGGTTTCTTCGGTGGCTTCGACGATGGGGTGGGACAATCCGATCTGTAGCCCGGATGATGGGGTGTATGAACGGGCGATTGAGATTGCGACTCGGCAGATTGAGGCGGCGAAGATTTTGGGGACGGATGCGATTTTGGTGGTGACTGGGAGACATAGTGCTGATAATCCGCAGATGGCGGCGTGGAAGCGGATTGTGTCTGGATTTCAGCGGATTGGGCGGGTTGCAGCAGATGCGGGGGTGCGGGTGGGGGCGGAGACGTGCCCGCGGTTGTCGTTTAATTTGATGACGCCGTATGAGTGTGTGGGGTTTGTTGAGGATGTGGGGTTGGATTCGGTGGGGATTTATTTGGATACAGCGAATGTGACGTACTCGGGGCATCCGGAGCATTTTGTTACGGCGTTGGGGGATCGGATTGTGCGGATTCATTTTAAAGACCGTACGGAGCGTGGGGCGACTTGGCCGGGCAATGGGGAGGTGGACTTTGTGCCGGTGATGGCGGCTTGTCGGGAGATGGGGTATGATGCGTGGGCGATTATGGAATATGGGGCGCCGCACACGCCTGAGACGATGCGAATGGCAGCGGAGAGTACTCGGAATGTGATTGGAAATTAAAAATGGAGGATGGGATGGCGCATGTTTTTTCGGTGATCGGTTTGAACCATGGGCATATTAACGGGCAGGTGAAGGGGTTGTTGGATACGGGTAAATGGAAATTGAAGCATGTTTTTGCTGAAGAAGAAGATTTACGGGCGGCTTTTGTTGCGAGATACCCAGATGCGATTGTGGCTGAGCGTGTGGCACAGGTGCTTGAGGATGAGGAGGTGGAGCTGATTGCATCGGCTTCGATCAATGCGCATCGGGGGCCCTTGGCGGTGCAATCGTTAAAGGCTGGCAAACACTTTTTTGTGGATAAGCCGTGTGTGACCACCTTGGAGCAGATGGAGGAGATCAAGGCGGTCGTTGAGGAAACGGGGTTGAAGTGGTTTGCATTTTTTGGGGAGATGCTGACGCATGTGGGGGTGAAGTGGGTGCGCTTGGAGTTGGAGAAAGGTAACCTGGGGGAGCCGGTTCACTTTATGGGTTTGGGGCCCCATACGTTGCGCATTGGGGGCCGGCCTGATTGGATGTTTGATCGGGCATTGTATGGCGGCATTTTGAATGATATTGCGTCTCACCAGATTGCACAATTTGGGTATTGGATGATGCAAGATCCGATTCCACAATTTTCGCGGGTGGGTAATTTGTACCATCCGGAGAAACCTGAGTTTGAAGATTTTGGAGATGCAACGCTGATGGGGTCTAAGGGGGCAACAGGGTATATTCGTGCAGATTGGTTTACGCCAGAAGGGTTGCCTACATTTGGGGATATCCGCCAGCAGTTGATTACCACCCATGCCTATGTGGAACATCGAAAGACGATTGATATTGGTGATTCTGCGGGTGGGCGGGGTGGGAAATTGATTGTGACACGTATGGACCAAGGGCCAGAGGTGATCGATCTGTCACAGGTGCCGATGACCTTTTTTGACGATTTGACTGCAGATGTTGAAAATGGAACTGAGACGGCGATTCCTTTTGATTTGGGATATAAAGCGAGTCGGGCGATTTTGGAAATGCAGAGGGATGCGGTGCGGTTGGAGGGATTGGAGAAGTAAGAAATAAAAAGTAAAAGCAAAAAGTAAAAAGGCGTATGGTGTGGAAACACTGTGCGCTTTTTTTATGTTTCGAATGTAATGGGGAGGTCGAGGGATGTTTGGATTTGGGATGCACGGAGGAAGAGGTTGTGAAGGCGTTTTGTGGATCGGCGGCGTTCTTCGGGATCGCGGATTTCGACAAAGAGAGGGGCGCGGTTGATTTGTTGGGTGGACCAGGCGTGGAGGAATCCGGCGTAGGAGATGCGTAGCTCAAAGAGGGAGAACATTTCTTTGTGGTTGGCGGTTTTGTGGGTTGTGGGGTCGGTTCTAATTTGGTGGATGTGGTAGCCGAGAATGTGTTTGCCCACGTGTGCATACCAATCGGCGAGGGGGGATATGTTGCCCGATTCGCCGTTGTTGCGAGCGTGTCCGGTGTCAAAATGGGCGCCTACTTGGGCGTTTGGGATATCAGAAAATCGAGTTTGCATGGCCGTGAGCCATTTTAGATACCCATTGGGGTCGGTGGCAAATTTACATGTGGGGTCTGTTGGTTTCACACCCGAGGTGTTGTGGATGTTTTCGATGGCCAATCGAATGTCACTTGTTACGGCTTGGCGGAAGACGGTGTCATAGGTCTCTTCAAATTGTGCCCACATATCTGAGTGCATCAGATGTGTGGGGATTTGTGGGACATGAACCGTGAGGTGGTTGACGCCGATTTCTTGTGCGATTGCCAAATGGTTGACGATATCGTTCACACCATCGACGGTGTTGGTTTCGGTGTTCCAAGATAGGTTGGGCAGGTGCCACGAGAGGTAGAGGGGGCGGTTGTTGCGCAGGCCTATGATTTCGGTTTTGAGGGCGGCGACTGAAAAGGTGAGTTCACTTGGGCGAATTTCGAGCACATTGAGGTCGGTTGCACGGGTTTCTTGTGCGGCACGAATGGGGTCGCCTTGAATCGACCAACCCACTGGTGAGGGCAGGTTGGCAATGTCTGAGGGCATGAGGGTGATATTGAATTGCCACGGGAGAAACTCCTCTGTCCATTGTCCGCTTTCTGATCGCTCAAACAGGCTGATGCCGGGGAGGTGACCGCTGGCTTTGTCGGGGTCCAGACCACGCGTGATGATTTCTTGGCTGGTGCCTATTTGTCGCGTGCGATGGATGTGTTTGTGACCGGCAATATAGCATTCGACGTGCTGGTTTTGGACGAAAGCTGTCATCCAATTTTGGCTGTTTCTATTTAAGGTGTCGATAGGATAGTGGGTGACGATGACTGTTTGTTTTTGGGGAGAGGTGATTTCGTGCAGCCAGTTGCGTTCTGCATCGTCGATTTCACCTTTCGAGGTGTCAGGGAAGAGAAATCGCACGCCGTTATGTTCGTGGGCGCGGTTTGATTGGGTGTGATGTTCTGAGAATATGGGGAGGGCCCCGGGGCTTCTGTGTTCTGCATTGCCCGGCGTATAAAAGACGGGTGCATTTATTTGCGCAATAGCATTGAGCGTGTTTTGTGCAGATGTTTTCGTACCATATGTGGTCATGTCACCAGATACCACAACAAAATCTGGATTGACCTTGTTTGCTTGCGCAACAGCCCACAAGAGCGCTTGGTATGTGGGCGTATCTATTCGATCTGAAAGATGCAGATCTGTTATTTGGATAAAGTTTGTAGACATTTTTTTATCGCCCCCTTTAGGCGAGAATATGCACCCTGAGTAGGAGCCTGTCAAGACTTAGGAAAAGCAATTGACAATTGGCTATGGATAATGGATAATGGGCGGTGGACGAAGGACGATAAGGGGGGAGAATGAGTAATTGCATGATGGGAGTGGGGTGGCTTTGAAAACTTTAGTGGATGGGTTAAACGCGCGGTTGCCTGATTTTTCACGACCTGAAA
>JBLHJX010000167.1:0-11341 GCA_047619225.1 Candidatus Latescibacterota bacterium | reverse complement strand
TAGACGCTGTGGCCGCCAATGCCAAAGTTGCGCACGGGTTCTAAGAGGTGGGCGGCTAAGTATTCTTGCCAGGTTTCGCCGTTGCTGACTTGGTCGCAGTGGGTGAAGCTGTTGCCGTAGGTGTGGATGCGACAGGGTCGGTCGGGGTAGTTGACGACGTGGCGGGCACCATCGTTGTCATATTGGTAAAAGCCTTTGGAGTCGTCTACGCTGCCGCCACGGAAACCGTCGCAGACTGTCCAGCCGATTTCGGGGTCGTAGGCAGATTGGGCGTTGTTGCACATGATGCTGGCGAGTTCGGGGGGGACGCGTTTTGAGGGGTCGTGGGGGGTTACGAAGTGGTCTACCATTTCTTTGGTGGGCATGATGGAGGTTAGGTATTCTTTTGGGGTCATAATTAAGCTCCTATGGATTTTGCTTTGCGTTATTCTGAACCAACTCAGTTACCGCGTTTAGGTCGACGTTTATTCCTTCAGAGGGAAAGTCGTAAGGGAGGAGCCACCAGTCTTCGGTGAAGCTGGAGGATTGGCCGGGGGCGATGTTTTCTTTGGGGCCTATGGGTTCGAGTTCGCAGACTTCGTTGTCTTTGTACCAGATGGAGATGGTGAGGGCGGCCATTTCGTTGTAGGCGCGGTCGGGGTAGGTTTTGTAGCGTTTGACGAATAGGACGTCGTTTCGCATGAGGTAGGCAAACCAGCCGGCGTGTGAGTCCATGCCGAGTTTGGCGTGTTCGGGTGGGCCGATGATTTCTAAGAAGCCATCTCTTGTACGAAGGTTGGGGTCGTTGGGGCGAAAGTTGATGACGGAGCCGGGGCCATACATGACGTAATTGTTGGGAAAGCGGCTGTTGGGGGTGAGGGGGATGAGGCAGATGCCGTGGCCTTGGGCAAGGGTGCGGCTCCAGTGGCACCAGTGTTTGATTTCGTTGGAGATGTTGTGAATGGTTTGGGTGACGGATAGGTGAGAGCCTGTTTCGTCGAGGATGAAGTCTCGGGTGAGTTGGACGCCGGTGGCGTCGTCTTTTACACTGGTCATGCGGGCTTGGCGGGGGCCGGTGATTTCGATTTGCCACGGGCCTCGCCAGAGGTTGGGGTGTTTGGGTATGGTGTGTTCTGGGCCAATGTCGAATCGGCCTGCGCTGACGTTTACGGGATCGGTATCTGCACTGGAGACCCAACCGTCTTGGGATGCATTTCTGAAGAGGGATTCTTTGCCGTTTAATGTATAGGACAAAATGCGTCCACCGGCATGAGGGCCTAAGACGACGACGGTTGTTTCATTTTCTAATTGGACACATTTTTCATAACCTGCAAAATCGACAACAGATGCACCGTCCATAGTTTTCTCCGCAGCAAGGGGATTGGGTAATAAGAAGACATAGAGGTTTAGGCATAAAAATGAGAACATAGATCGTAGATAGGTGTTTAGTGGTTCAGTGTGTGTGGTGGGAAACGGTTTGGTGGGTTTTTGGTTCAAGGTATGGGTTTTGATGTTTGTCATTATCGATCACTCATTTCCCTTTGCGTTTGTAGATGTTCACCTAGATGATCCTTAGTTAATGCGAAGTTTTTTTAAGCTCAAGAAAAATAATATTGGCCTGCCCAATATGTTTTCGAAATGTGGAGGTTTCGGTCTGCTTCTTACTCTTCGTCTCTGGTATTGCTGATAAAATTAAGGCTGAGTTTGTGCGTGCCTTTTGTGATTTCGACGGTGCCACTGTTGTAATTGGATTGGATGTAGGGGCTGTCAAAAACTTTTGGGTGCTGGTAGTCTATATAGTCGCCTCCAATGGTGGGTACGTCACTTGTGTTGGCGGCATTGAATACCATTTCTTTCATATTGGGCGCTGCACTTTTGTAGACAACAACAATGCCGGTTTCTCTCGTTACGACGGTTCTGTGGAGCGTCAGTTGGTTTTCTGAAATCATCTTTTGAAAGCTTTCGAGCGTTGGGTAATCTGCTTTACGACCTGCTTCGATGAGAATGGGGCTATACTTGTTGGTCAGTTGTAAAATTGTGCGGTCGGCGTTGAAGGTATAGCTGTCGTTTCTAAGAACCACTTTGTCTCGGTAGCTGTCGGTTCCTTTTGCCCAAGCTTTGGCGTCGGATTCTGCTTGGAGCAGTATGATCCTTACAGCGACATAGACATTTTCTTTTTCTAAAAATATCCATCCGTCTTTCTCTTCGATTTGATCCCATCCGTTTCCTAAGAATAGGCCGAATATTCTGTCATATCGATGGTCGTTGGCAGGGTACCAGTCGGGATTGGATTCTGTCCAACGCCTTCGTTGTTGTGTGATGAGTACCTGTTTTTGCTGGAGGCTGTGATAGACGAGTTCCATGTCGTATGCACTGTCGTTTTCCGCTTCTTCTTCGGGTGTGTCCAGTGCAACGGTGGTGAGACGGGCATTGGGATCTGAGGTGATCAAACCTTGCCACCGTCCAGCATTTGATAAGTGGTTGTAGAGGGCATACGGGTGATCCATTTGGGTGCCCAATACATAATCGGGTGTTACCCAGGTGTATTTGACAAAACGAGACGGGGTATCGCCCATCATGGTGCGTTCTGTACCGAGGGGGCGCGGGCTGGTGGGTTCTTCTTCTCCAATGCCTCGGGAGATGTATGCAAATGGTTCTCGATCTTTTCGATCCAGAGCCAGTTCCCACACCATTCTTGGCCAAGCGTATTCACTCAAGATTTGTTGTGGGTAGTTGAATGAGGTGCTGCCTTGGCCACCGAGATAGAAGGTGGCAAGGTCTGACATGGAATCGTATCCTCCCGCTGTTTTGTGGTGGCGTGTTTTTGGGCCTCCACGAAGGCCTGCAATTTGTAGTTGGGCCCAGTCGGCCCATACCAAATCGAGGAACATACCTGTTCTATCTCTTAAGGACGTGTCGTTGCAGAAGTTGTAGATCATGAGGATGTAACTGATGGTGTATTTCATGTAGGTTGGGGACCCGTTTTCCAGAAAAAATCCTCGTTTTGCGCGTTCGGTGAAATAGGTGTTGAGATAGTTTAACCAAGCTTCGTAGTGATCTGGTGCCGTGTAGGATTGTCCATCGGCCCAATTTGCGCGACCACCGCCATGTCGATGCATGTTTTCTGGCCCGCAATAACCAGACTCGCCGTAGCCGATTCCGTCGCCATACCCCAAGTTTGGGTAGACCCGGTCTTTGTATTCAGGCTCTTTGGAGAATATGTGTGCGCTTAATAGGTTACAGGCTTTTGTGTTGAGGTCGTGATTCTCACTGCCCGCAATCCACCAGGTGCTTTTTTGAGCAACAGAAATATCGTTTTTAAATTGGGTCCGTTCCCAGAGCAGGGCCAGTAGGTTTTGCTCTGTTTCGGGACTGAGTCGGTTAGGCATGTGTGCGCTTTTTGAACCGAACCAGTTATAGAATGTGATCAGTCTTGCTGTGCGCCACAGGCTGTAGAGGCTCATTTTGGGTTGTATGCCTTTTTTTTCACATTCAGCGAGATCTGCACACTCTGTTTGGAAATCTGTTGTCAGCTCTTTGTTGACCGTACTCAGGTCTTGTTCAAGCCACATTTGGTCAAACAATTGGCGGTCTTTGCCCGAGAAATCTGATTTTGCACCGGCTTCAAAGGCTTGTTGTATGCGCTGTGGACGTGTGTCCTGTTCTTTTGCCATTAATTTGGTGATGTGTTGATCAACAGGCGTATCGCCAAATTCTAATAGGGATTTGAACCACTGATTCTTAGGATCTGCTGCGGACATGCTGTGTTTCCTTCGTTGTGATCACATGCTGCTGTTAACGGAGCGATTGTTTTTTAGCTTTGTGCGCTTGTGCCAGATCTTCCCAGTTGGCAAAATCACCACGCATATAAGTGAAGCCTTCTCCTTTTGGCTTACGGCGGCTCAGTGCTAAAACATTGTGTCTTGATTTTAATTCTTCGATCAACAAATTGCCAATCAATCCGCTTGCGCCAGTGACAAGTAGGGTGCTCATATTTTCTCCAAGGGTTGATCATTTTTTATTTGGAATAGGGCACTGCGCCGTGCTCATCCACTTCGTATCCCCATTTTTCGAGGTAGTAGCTGTTTTCTTTGAAGGGGTCGTCGATCTTTTCTAATTGTTGTGACAGTTCTTGTGTGAGTTGTGTTTGAATATCTTTTGCTTTTGGTGTATTTGCCAAATTGTTTAATTGGTATGGATCGTTTACATCATCAAAGAGGTATTCTTCATTCCCATTTGTTTTTACAAAGGTATAACAATGGGTGCGAATTGCACGGTAAGCAGGGTCGAGATGGTTTCGATTGCTAAAGGGTGAAATGCTCATATAAAGTGCAGCGTGACTTTCTAATTCAATATGATCTCGCACGCAAACCGATAGGTCTGCGCCTTCCACGGTGTCGGGTATGTCAAGGCCACAGAGGCTCAATAAGGTTGGCATGATGTCGACTGTTCCCAGGGGTGTCATGTTTTTTTTATGTGTGCAATTTTTCGTTAGGGGCGGATAACGCAATAGGAAGGGTACGTGACAGGATTCATCCCAGAAGATTTGTTTTGTATAGGGTGATTTGTTGTGTGCGCCCATCATTTCGCCATGGTCCGAGACAAAAATGAGAATGGTGTTTTCTTCGAGTCCTTGTGTTTTGATGGTTGCAACCAAATCGCGAACACATGTGTCCAGTGCGGCTATGTGGGCGTAATACCCTGCAGCTTCTTTGCGGGTGTATGTTTCAATTTCGGGGTCGTCAAATACGACGTTGGGTGCAAAGGTGACGGTGTCTGGGGAAAACATTTTTTGATAGGCTTTGGGTGCATTGTGGTGTGGGAAATGAGGGGGACCTAATGAGAGCATAAGGAAGAAGGGTTTGTCTGTGTTTGTGTGTTCTTTGATGTATGTTTGCGCGTCGTCTGTTTGGGCAAATGCATCATAACCGGGCCAGGTTTTGATTTCTGGGTCGTTGTTGTCGTAGTATTGAGAGTTTTGATAGTCGTGTGTGCATTCGAGCACTTTCCAGTAGTCAAAACCTTGTCGGCGTTCGGGTGGGATGTAACTGGCACGACCATGGCCATCAACATGCCATTTGCCGATGTAGGCCGTGTCATAACCCCCTGATTTGAATGCTTTGCCAATGCTGTTTTCGTCGGGTGATAATGACACATCGTTCATGAACACACCGGTTGTTGTGGGAAAGCGGCCGGTGAGTAGGGCTGCACGAGCGGGTGTGCAAACTGGGGATGTGCCAATGGCATTGGCAAAGTTGATCGATTCGGATGCCAACTTGTCTATGTGGGGTGTTATTGCATTGGGGTCGCCGTTATAACCCGTTGCTTTGGCACGCCATTGGTCTGTTAAAATATAGACGACATTGGGTTTGTTATGGGTATCCATTTGGGATTCCTGATAATTAAAAGAAGGCCCAGCATGACAATAATGCTGGGCCTTCTTTTAATTATTTTCGGGGTGTATGTTATTGTTGGGCTCGTCTTCTTCACTGTTTAGGTCTTTGTATTCTCCTAACAAGACCAACAATTGATTGAGCGATAGGTTGTTGGGCATGCCTTCGTGTATTAGATTTTCAATGACGGATATTTTGCGGGCATGGTCTTGACGGTCTTTATCTAATTTGACCAATGATTCGCCAAACCTTGTGAGGTGCCCTGTAATGCGATATCTAAAAAATAAGGTGAGGGATAAGATGATGGAACCCCATACCATGGCCGTGAGTGAAAAGATAAATTCACCCCGTAAGAAGATGTGTAGGAATGCACCTGTGATCATCAGGATGCCAATGGTGATGGGGATGTTTGTGTAGTCGCGTGAGAGACGGTCTTGTAAACGCGATATGAGCTGGTTCAAACGTACCGTGTTTTGGGCGACTTGCTCAGATACCACGCCAGTTGCATGGTCCAAGTCGTCGTTTAAATCGTCTATGTTATCCATTGGTATCTCGCTTGCGAATTAATTTTGCAGGTGTACCACCAACAATGGAATAGGGTTCTACGTCGTGTGTGACTACAGCACCTGCACCTACTATGCTGTGTGCGCCAATGCGAACACCACCAATGATAACGGCGTTGGCGCCGAACCAGACGTCATCTTCAACGACGATTTCTTTTTTAACTGCCTTCTGTTGAACCATGGGGATGTCGATACGGTCATACCCATGCCCTATGCTGGCAAAGACCACATGTGCGGCTACGGCGACATTGTTGCCAATGGTTAACGGGCCATATAAGACGCTGTAGGGCGCAAAGTGACAGTGGTCGCCTATGGTGATCCATTCGCCACAGGGGCTTAGGAATACGCCGTTGTGAAACGCGACATCATTGCCAATGCTCACGAGCTCGGGATGTAAAATGTCTACGTCGGACCAGAAACTTACATTCTCTCCGCGTTTTTTGATTTTGCTCTCATCGAATTTCGACATGGTCCATCCCATATTTTTAAGCCAAGTGACACACACCCTGTTTTATCGATCATAGTACTTGGGTTTTTCGAACTGTCCTTCTTTTCTTTCACCTGAGCCTAATTTGTAGATCATCAATTTACAGGGAATTGTGCCATTGAAAAAGTCGTAGGATCGCCGTGGTTTGAGCTTGATGGCGGGTGCCCAGTCGGGGCGACCTGTGAAGATGGCGGCTCGCCAACCTGCAAAGTGATCGCGTAAAATGTTACCTATTTGACTGTAAATACGGCGTGCATTGTCGTCTTCACCCAAACGTTCACCATAGGGTGGATTTGCTATGAGCAAACCTATTTCGCCTTCGATGGGTCTGATTTGTTTGAGGCTTTTATGTTCGACTTCAATGACGTCTAACAAACCCGCGCGTTCAATATTTTCTTTTGTGAGTGAAATGGCGGTGGGGTCTACATCTGAACCGACAATAGGGGGTAAAGTTTTGAGGCCTGCTTCTCGGCGTTCATGGGCATTGGTGACGAGGTCACGCCATAAAAAGGCATCGTGTTGTAACCAATTTTCAAAACCAAAATAGGGTCGCGACAAACTTGGAGCAATATCACCTGCCATCATGGCGCCTTCAATTAGGAACGTGCCAGACCCACACATGGGGTCCATGAGTGTGCCGCCTGCTTGTGCGTCTCTGGGCCAACGTGATTGGAGTAAAAGGGCAGCTGCCAAATGTTCTTTTATGGGTGCTTCACCACCGTCTTTTCGGTATCCGCGTTTGTGCAAACTTTCACCCGAAAGGTCTAAGCTGATGGTGGCTTTGTTGCGAAAGAGATACACGTTGACGCGTATATCTGGGCGTTCTAATTCTACGTTTGGACGGATGTCCATTTGATCTCGAAATTGATCGACAATGGCATCTTTTACTTTTAAAGAGGCAAAGTGTGTATGCGAAATTTCTGATTGCACGGTTGCACAATCGACAGCCAATGTGCCTTCGGCCATGAGGTGTGCCGACCAGTCGATGTTTTGTACACCTGCATAGAGTTCTTCGGGGGTTTCGGCTGGAAACTCGGCGAGTTTTAACAACAAACGCCCGGCAACTCGTGACCATAAACATATGCGATAAGCGGTTTCTCGGGTGCCCATAAAGGATACACCTGAGCGCATAGTTTTAATTTCTTGCCCGCCTAATGTTTCAATTTCTTCTGCTAATAGTGCTTCTAAACCACGTGGTGTGGTTGCAAACAACGTCCATAAGTCTGACAAAGTGTTTATCCTGTTTAAGTTAAAAAAATGAAATGCAACCCCAGATAGGCATTAATCACGCATGTTTATGAATTGCAGTGGAATTCCATAGTCGCCCCCTTTGAGCAATGCGATGACAGCTTGTAGATCATCTAATTTTTTGCCTGATACACGCAGTTCATCCCCTTGGATAGATGCTTGTACTTTTATCTTTTTATCTTTGATGTCTTTGACCATTTTCTTAGCTAAGGTTTGATCAATGCCTTCTTGAATGACCACTTCACGGCGAAGGGTTTTGCCACCGGCTGCTTGGGTTTCTTTGAAATCTAAACAGGTGGCATCCAATTTTCTGCGTGTTGCATGTGTGATGAGGATGTCGCGCACGGCTTCCATTTTCATGTCATCTTCTGTGTTGATGACAATGTGGTTGGCTTTTTCGTCTAACTCGATTTCTGTTTTTGAACCGCGAAAGTCGTAGCGTTGGAGGATCTCTTTTTTGGCATTGTTTACGGTGTTGCTGATTTCTTGCATGTCGATTTTGTTGACGACGTCGAAAGAGGGCATGTGGGCTCCTTTAAGTAGCTGGACGGAATGGTGCGGAAAATCTTGAGTTATTGGCTGATTGTTTTTGCGACCATTTCTTTATAGGCTTTTTGAAGCTTCATTGTGATGGGGCCGGGTTTGCCATTGCCAACTTGCCAATCGTCTATTTGTATCACGGGCATGACTTCGGACCCGGTTCCTAAGGTCATCATTTCATCAACTGTGTACAATTTGTTTTCCAGAATAGGGAACAATTTTACGGGGATATTGAGCTGCTCACACAGTTCTAAGACGATGGCTCTTGTGATGCCTGGCAAGATGAGATTGGAATCGGGGTGGGTGTATAACACGCCGTCAAAGATGCCACAAACACTGGTATGTGACCCTTCGGTGACCACACCATCACGAATGAGGATGGCTTCTTCGGCCCCGGCTTCTTGTGCGCGTTGTTGTGCCAATACATTGGGCAATAAGGAAACCGATTTGATGTCGCACCGCAACCAGCGCATGTCGGGTGTTGTGATGGCTTTGACACCGGTTGTCCAATCGGCTGGGTTCATGTCAAATTTGCGAGCGAGTCCGTAAACGGTGGGGAGAACGTTGTCTTTGGGAAAGGCATGTGTTCTGGGTGCTACGCCACGGGTAATTTGAAGATAGACTATGGCATCGCCTGTGTCCATGCCGTTTTGTTTGAGCAACTCGTGTGAGAGGGCTTCAAAGTCTACGTCGGGTTGCTGAATTTGGAGTTCTTTTAAGCTGCGTTCTAACCGCGTGAGATGGCGATCCCAGGCGAATAAGTGGCCCTCATAACATCGGGTGACTTCATAAATACCATCGGCGAGTAAAAAACCACGGTCATCGGGCGAGATGTGGGCTTCTTCTTTGGGTAGGTAGGCACCATTCAAGTACACTGTCATGTCAAACTCCAATGAAAATAACCACGAAATGTTGAACTGCACACCAAAGTAAGATACAATTGGGAGGGATTGGTGAAAAGAAGAAAGGTCTGTGGGATTTGAAGAGAAGTGTCAAGGTTGTGTGTTACTATTGTCTATTTGTGGCACACAACGTCCGTTTGTGTGTCACA
Source organism: Candidatus Latescibacterota bacterium (assembly GCA_047619225.1). Taxonomy (GTDB): domain Bacteria; phylum Latescibacterota; class UBA2968; order UBA2968; family UBA2968; genus JABIFK01. The sequence goes on along the minus strand of JBLHJX010000167.1, from coordinate 2,080 downwards.
ATGGCACGCAAAAGATGAAGGACTTCACGGTTCAGTTGGCGAAATGTAGGTGAGAAATGGGGTCATATATATGCGATATGACCCCATGAGTCATTTTTATTACCCTATTGACTTAGAATTTCCTTCAATCGTTTGGCCACAATGACATCTTCGCCATCTTGCATCATATAGGACATAATTTCGACGCCATTTTCATGGGTAAACAGCTCAATGCGGGGGTCGCCGTCTGAGAGTTGTTGTTGCACTTCATCGGGGGTGATGGGTAGGGCTTTGGACTCCCACTGGATTTCTAAGATAGGGGCGACATTTGATCGGCCAGGTTGCCGAATTTGTGTGGTGACAGAGGGTAAGTTGGATACGGCGTCTGTAATGATATTCAGTCGGTTTTCCCATTCGCGCCATTCGGCGTCGTGATCGCGTTCGACCCATTTTTCAACGGCGGCCAAGAGGCCCATGATTTCTTCTTTGCCTGCTTTCATGGCTCGGCCAATGGAATGGTGTGGTGCTCCGTTGGCAAATGCAGCTTGTAGGAGGTCTTTGCGACCTAAGACGAGACCAGCTGACTGGGGGCCTCGTAGACATTTGCCACCGCTGTAGGCGACCATGTCGGCACCTGCGGTGAGATAGACATTGGGTGTTGTGGGGCGTTCGGCGGCGGCATCGACCAATACGGGTATGTTTTTGCGGTGGCAGATGGTGACGACGTCTTCGAGTGGGATGTTGCTGTCGTCGGCGCGGTCACCAAAAAAGGCAAACATGGCGGTTTGGTCGTCAATGGCCAAGGAGAGAGCATCGTGGTCTTCGACTTCGACCAATTGGGCACCTGTGGCGCGCATGGCGTGGGTATAAATGTGTAAGTGGCCGGGTTGGTATAAGACGCGGTTTTTCATGCCGGTGGTGTCGGGCAATTGTTTGATGTGGTTGGGGTTGGTGCCTGCAATACAGGCGGCGGTGAGTTGGGTGAGGGCGGCGGCACAGCCATTGGTGACGAGGGCCCATTCGCATTGCATGAGTTCGGCAATGCGGGCGCCTACGGCTTCCATGAGTTCTTCCATTTGGACGTAGGATTTGGATGCTTCGGCCATCGCCTCTCTGACTTCGGGGAGCATGAGGGAGCCGCTGATGATGGTGTAGGTGCCTCGGCAGTTTATGAGGGGGCGAACCCCTATGGATTGGTAGGTGGGAATTGGCATGGGTGTCCTTTCGGTGGATAAGGTAGAGGTAAGGGGTTTGGGGATTGGTGCCTTTAGCTAGAAACGTCAACGACGACGCGCCCGCGTATTTGACCTTTTAAAATGCGGTCAATCGGTTCGTCTAATTTTTGCAAAGAACAATCTACGATGATTTCTTGTAGGGTGGATAATTTCCAGGTGGTTGCGATTTTGGTCCAGATTTGTTGGCGAATGTTCATGGGGCATAAGACGGAGTCAATGCCGATTAATTTTATACCGCGTAATATAAAGGGAAAGACGGTTGTTTGCAATTCGGGGGAGGCAACCAATCCGCAGCAGGTGACGGCACCACCGTATTGGGTTGTTTTGAGGGCCGTGGTGAGGATGTTGCCGCCAACGGTGTCGATGACGCCTGCCCAGCGGCTTGAGAGAATGGGACGTTCGGACTCGTCGATGATGTCATTTCGACTGATGATTTCTTTGGCCCCTAATTTTGAGAGGTAATCTGTTTCGGAGGTTTTGCCTGTTGCGGCAACGACGTCGAAGCCTTCTTGGGCCAAGATGCCAACGGCCAAACTGCCTACGCCACCGGTTGCACCTGTGACGAGGATTTCGCCTTGGTCAGGTTTGGTGCCAGATTCGAGGAGGCGGAAAACGGATAAGGCGGCAGTGAAGCCGGCAGTACCGTAGGTCATGCTTTCTTTGGTTGTTAGGTTGTCTGGTAATTTGACTGCCCAATGTTTGGGGATGCATATGTATTGTCCGAATCCACCGGGTGTATTCATGCCAAGATCATATCCTGTGACGAGGACTTGGTCACCGGCTTTCCAATCGTCATCGTTGCTTTCAATGATTTCACCTGCGGCATCGATGCCGGGTGTGTGTGGATAATTGCGCGTGACACCTTT
>JBLHJX010000166.1:0-11382 GCA_047619225.1 Candidatus Latescibacterota bacterium | reverse complement strand
TACAATATCGGGATTTTCTTTGTCCAACATCAAATCCAAATCGGTGTAAGCGCGTCCCGAAAAACCAAAATAATCGCGCAACCGCAATGCCGTCTGCGCGCAAGAAGCCTGAGAATTACCAACAAACGCAACCACTTCTGACCCCGACAGATGGTGCCAACGCGCATGATGCTGACCAATACCGCTGGCCCCGATCACTGCCACTTTTAATGCCATACCAAACCTCCAAAACCCACTACAAAATGATCTATTTTAACGACATATAAGATACATTGACTTTCATTCAGATCAACCTTTTTAATCAAAACCCCGCCAAAAAGCAACCAAGACAAAAGAATTACACCTAATAGAATTTTTCAAATATTCTAATGTGTAATTCTTTTTTTATTACAATGCCTGAAAAAATTGTTGACAATTCCAAGACAAGTGTTTTGTTTATGGCTCAAGTGTTTGGCTAGTAAAACACTTGTCGTGTCGAACAAAACCCCAGATAAAGAAAAAGGGTCTACACCGCATGTGAGCCTGCCAGCCCGCGGTGAGACCCTGAGAGCCATCTCAAACGACTCGCTTCCATAATAACAGATTTAACAGATGAAGTCAATGGAAGCGAGCAAATCGAAAGGTTGTTAAGATGAACCGTCTTAGATCTCTTTTTTTCACCTGTTTGGGTTTTATTTTTGCGTCATCTCTCCAAGCTGAAGAGCCTCGCGCGGGTCTTCCCGGCGGCATTTATGACAAACCCTTTATCAAAGAGATGGGTAAAAAGATTGCTGTGGGCGGTTATATCGATATGGAATTTGAATGGGCAGAAGGTAAAAACAGTACCTTCGATCAACATCGTTTCATCCCCTTTATCTATTCTCAAGTTTCCGATCGTGTGCGCGTTTCAACTGAAATCGAATTTGAACACGGTGGGGATGTGCCGGGCAATGGTGAAGTCAAACTCGAATATGCCGTCATGGATTTCAAATTTTCGGAAGCCTTTAATTTTCGGGGTGGTGTTATCCTCTCCCCCTTGGGACGCTTCAATCTCTTGCACGACAGTCCTCTCAACGACCTCACAGAGCGCCCCATAGTGAATACTCAGATTCTGCCCTCAACACTTAGCGAATCAGGCATGGGGTTCTTCGGCACATTTTACCCATCAGAACAAGCCGTGGGGACCTACGAGCTTTATTTGGTTAACGGTTTTGACGAGGGTGTTATAACAGGCAGTGGCCTACGAATTCGCAGTGGGCGTGGCAGCAAAAAGCAAGACAACAACAACGACAAAGCACTGGTTGGTCGTTTGGGCATCAGCCCACGATTGGGGCTCGACTTAGGCGCGTCATTGCACACAGGCAAATATGATGCAACGGGTTCCAACCGCCTGTCGATTTTGGGCCTCGATGCAAAGCTCAATCGCAGCATTGTTGAACTTCAAGGTGAATATGCCTTTGCAACCGCCAATGGTGTTTCAGGCGATCAGCAGGGGGCATACGCACAAGCCAACATCCACTTTGCACAAGATCACTTCTTACCCGGCTCCGTTTTTACGGGTGTGGCACGATGGGATTGGGTCGATTTTGACAACAATCAAACCGGCGATTCAGAATATGGCCTCACCACAGGCCTTAACTTTCGTCCCGTTGAAGACGCCGTTTTTAAACTCGATTACAACTGGACCTGGAAAACACCCCCAAATAGCACCAAGGGTGATGCGGCCGGACGCTTCTTTTTTACGATTTCATCCTACTTTTAAACAACCACCAGGGAACGCACATATTTCTATGTCACTATTTGTATTGCTGACCTATTTTGTCGCTTCACAAGCCATCTGGGCCCAAAGCCCAGATGGCCCCGAAGCCACTACGGTTTACCTAACGCAAGAACAAGCCCTTCAAAATGCGTTTCCCGAAGCAGATACCCTTTGGTCTGAAATCTGGACACCAACACCCTCCCAACGCAAAACAGTTGAACGGCGCTTAGGCTGGCGGCTGGCAGAGCCAAATTTTGAAATCTTTCAAGCGAGCCTCAAAGAACAACATCTCGGATATGCTGTCATCACAGAACAGATCGGGCTTTACAAACCCATCACCTTTATGGTAAAAGTTGACTCCACGGGTCAAAACGATGGTGTCTGGATTATGGTTTATAGAGAATCACGCGGTGGCGAAGTAAAACGCCAGCGTTTTTTGACCCAATACAAAGGTAAAAAATCTACCAACCCCATTCGCCTCAATCGCGACATTATTGGTGTCACTGGGGCAACACTTTCTGTTCGTGCACTCAATGGGGGTGTCAAAAGAATACTCACTGTCATTGATGTCGCATATCTTCAAAAGCAATAACCAATGAATGCACACTCAAAACCGCACTTTAAAACCATTCCCTTACAGCCCACATCTCAAAACCCAAAATGGCGCGTAATGGAAATCTACCGCAAACTCCACCGTTACATCGGCATCGGCACCCTCGTCTTTTTGATCATACTTGCACTCTCAGGTTTTTTGCTCAATCATCCCTCCTTGCTCGGTGCCCCATCAGAACGCACACTTTCTTTCGCGGTTAACCCACTTGACACGCAACACTTATATCGCGGCACACGATCTGGCTTATTCGCCTCTGACGATGGGGGTCAATCTTGGTACGAAGTGCCCATGCTCTTTGCTGCCGAAAATGCAGTTGATATAGCCTTTGCCCCAGATAACCCAGAACACGTCTATGTAGCCCTTGAAGACTTGGGGCTTATTTGCTCAACAGATGGTGGCATTGTGTGGGAGCAAATTCCATTGGGATTTATTCCGCTTGCAGAAGGTGTACACTTACAACGCATAGGTGTTGGGGCAAACGAAAGCTTACATCTTTGGACATCGGGTGGCCTCATCAGCAGCCCAGACGGCGGCACCACCTGGACATCGGTTGGCACACCCGTTCAACCAGGAAAAGATCTATATACATTGATCCATCAAATTCATACGGGCTACTTTTTTGCTGATTGGTTTGTTTATGTTTATGATGTCGCCGCTTGGGGTATTGTGATTTTATCTTTTTCTGGCCTACTGATCTGGTGGCGCATACAATTTGGGAAACGTCGTAAACCTTAAATACATCATATCCATTTCCCCCATCGCCAAACCCATCTTAATTAAAAAGAGAGATGTCGATTACTCGACACCCCTCTTTTGATATACCCAATTACGTCTAACCACTATCTCCCGCCCATATCCCGATCCAACAAAAACAAACCATATTTATCATCCCCCACCAATCGCAATTTCTGTACAATACTACTAATCATGGCTTCTTCTTCCACTTGGTTTGTGATAAACCATTTTAAGAAAATATCGGTGGGGTGCTCTCTTTCTGCTACTGCAAGATCAACCAAATCATTAATAATGCCACTCGATTTTTGCTCTTGCTGGTAAGCATCTTCAAAGGCCTCCAATGCCGAGCCCCATTCTCCCGGGGGTTCGGCTATCTGTGCCAGTTTTGCCCGACACCCACGATTGTTGATATAATCAACAATTTTTAATGCGTGTCCACGTTCTTCCTTGTATTGCTCCCGCATAAAACCAGCAAAACCCTGCAAGTTGAGACCGTGGAAATAAGACTCCATAGCCAAATAATGAAATGCGGAATGAAATTCAAAATTGAGTTGGTCGTTCAAGGCCATAAGGACCTTTTCTGGGATCATAATACGAGCCCTCTCCTACATTGGTGCCATTAAATGGCATTGGGTGGATAATGAGATGTCTCTACTTCCCAGCGTATGAGAGACACGATTAAACGATTATTAAGGCATTCTTAAAGCAGAAGCAATAAAAAAATGAATCAATGCGCATCCCTTTATGGGCAAAAGTTGTCGCAAAACCTCACAGCAAAACAAACCTCTACAGGAACCTTATCAAATTTGAAGATGAATTATTTATGCATATCTTTTGGTGTTCCCAATAATATTGAGTATACTTAACCCTGCACAATTACTAAAATTTATAGAGGAGAATAACCATGATAAAAGAAAAAATACTCGATTCATTAAATGCACAAATCAATATGGAATATCACTCGTCTTACAGTTATTTGGCAATATCCAAATATTTCCTTGAACAAAATCTCAACGGGTTTGCCAACTGGATGCGCGTACAAGCCCAAGAAGAACTCATCCACGGCATGAAAATTTTCGACTTCGTTAATGAAAGAGATGGCACCGTTCAATTTTCTGATATCAAACAACCCTGTCAAGAATGGGACAGTGTCTTGGATGCGTTTGAAAGCGCGCTAACCAACGAGCAAAGTATCTCTGAATGTATTTATGATCTCATAGATCTGTCGCTTTCTGAACGAGATCATGCAACCAACAATTTCCTTCAATGGTTTGTGGCCGAACAGGTCGAAGAAGAAGCAACAATTAAAGAAGTAATCGACACGCTCAAATTGGTCGGCAATGATGGCAATGGGCTTTTTTTACTCGACCGAGATTATGGCCAGCGTACGTTATCAGCGGCCGATGCATCACCAACGGTAGACAGTACAGACAGTCTGTAGCATAATACCATCAAAATTCTGTGAAAATAAAAAAAGCGAGGCATTGCCTCGCTTTTTTCCTATACTTGCGCGCACATCTTTAGCTTTTGCCGTCGTCGTCTAAATGCCGCGTCACAATACGAGCCAACAAATAACGTTCAATATACAAGTTAGCATCATCATTCAAGTCAAAAAAATTAAGACCAACATCCCATTTGTCTTCGTGTTTACGAAGCCAGGTAACACGCGCAGAAACCCGCCCAATATGTTCGGCATCTGCTTCATCCCACAAGAAAGACAAAAGTAATTCACATCCAATAACCAAACGCTTTTGCCAGATCGAATCAGGGTAAACAACTGCCCCTATTCCTCCCCGACTTACGTCTTGCACTTCGCCTGACAAACATGCGTCCCCTATCCAAAGTTCGATAGGCCAGTGAACAGATTCACGCATTTGACGCAAAGGCATGTCTGATCTTGCAAATTTTCTTAATTCTTCCTCAAAATCCATACCCAACCTCTAACTCATGAAAATACATGCATATAGCGTTGTTTAGGAATTTAGACTTAACGCCAAACCATGTCAAGGAACTTTGTACATGTCCTTTTTTTAACAATCCTTTATTGACAAACCATGTTCCATTCTTTATCTTGTTTCTTACCTTGTTTTTCACATAACTTAGAACACATGAACAGTTCCGAACGTAATCACCCAATGGCAGATTTTAGTGCAATCGTTGGCACCAGCCCAGCCATCCGGCAAGTCACAGACTTGATGGAACGCGTCGTGCAAAGTAAAGACGTTTCAGTTCTCCTTGTGGGTGAAACGGGCACCGGTAAAGAAATTTTCGCACGGGCCATTCACGACAACAGTTCTACTGGCAGTGAACTTTTTGTTGAGGTCAATTGCGCAGCCATTCCAGAACACTTGCTCGAATCAGAATTATTCGGATACGAAAAAGGTGCCTATACGGGTGCCGAACGCACCAAACCCGGGCTCTTTGAATTGGCAAATGGTGGCACCTTGCTTTTAGACGAAATCGGTTATATGAGCATGGGGTTGCAAGCCAAATTACTCAAAGCGATAGAAGAAAAAACCTTTCGCCGGTTAGGTGGAGAACAAGAAATTCGGGTTCGCATGCGCATCATAGCCAGCACCAATGTTGATTTGGAAACGGCAATGCGCGAATCCAAATTTCGCGAAGACTTGTATTATCGCCTGAATGAAATTCAAATCGAATTACCCCCAGTACGCGACCGGGGAGAAGATGTTGTTTTACTGGCCGAACATTTCATTGAAGAATTTGCATTGCAATACGCGTTTGGTAGCCGTAACCTATCAGAAACGTCAAAGCAACTGCTGCGTGAATACCATTGGCCCGGTAATGTACGCGAGTTGCGAAATGCCATTAAACGCGCAATGATCTTGCACGATGCCAAAACACTTACACCCGACATGATTCCAGTGAGCGTAAGGTCAACAAATTCGCTAGACAAACAACCTTGGAATAGTCGCCAACTTGTCGTAGATATTCCTGAACAAGGTGTGACCTTCGACGAAGTTGAAAAACAGGTCATCGCACATATGCTTAAAATGACGCACTGGAACAAAAATAAAACCGCACGTATGTTACAAATCTCGCGCCCCCGCTTACTGCGCAAGATCGAAAAATACGACTTACCCCAACCAACACATTTACCGGAAGAGGAGGACGCTTAAAAAAAGCATTTGATTTCCCCAATCAAATCATATATCTTTGCTCTCGCTTATTCCCCATAAGTATTCCCCACAACGTTCGGCACCGCATTGTTGCTTTTACCCCTATTAGCAATAATACATATTTTGCCCGAGCACCAACTCCTCTTGTATCAATTATTATTCCCCATTAGTACCGAAGAATATCCCCTTTTACGTGATACCGAAAGCAGTAGCTTGTCTCGTATTCTCTCAATGCTTTGTTGAGACACGCCTGCACCTATCGGTGAATTATAAGCACCTTCGGCAGGGAGAGTCGATACCTTTCGTCATGGGGGAATTTATGCCAGCAACCTTGGCAAATCGTAGCACCGCAGCCAGCAGCGCAAATCGTAAACGCACCGCCTTAGAATTATACCTCAAAGACATAGCATACAATGAACTGCTCACACCCCAGCAAGAAGTTGAACTTGCCATAAAGATTCGTGCTGGGGATCGAAAAAGCTTAGAAAAAATGATCGAATCGAATTTGCGATTTGTGATTACCATATCCAAAGAATATCAAGGCAGAGGCTTGCCCCTTGAAGATCTTATCGCAGAAGGCAACATGGGCTTGGTTCGTGCGGCCACACGCTATGACGAAAAAGTAGGTGTTAAATTTACCACCTATGCAGTTTGGTGGATCCGGCAAGGCATTCTTTCTGCATTAGCAGAAAAAGCCCGTATGGTTCGCTTGCCTGTAAATAAGATCAAGCACCTGAGCAAACTGGAACGTATATCCGCCGGTCTTAAACAAGGATTGGGCCGCGAACCAACGGTTGATGAAATTGCCCATAAAGCCGAAATGAACCCCACCCAAGTACAAACTTTACTTGATGCATCTCGGTGGCACATTTCACTTGATATGCCCATTGATGATGGTCCAGATACATGCTTACTCGAAATATTGGCAGACAAACACCAGCAAACCCCAGAAGCCTTGGTCTTAGATCAAGCCATGGCAGAGGAAGTACGTTCAGCCCTTGAGACCCTATCGCCAAGAGAAGCGCGTGTACTACGCCTCTACTTTGGGATCAATAGCGGCGAAACTATGACACTGGAGCAAATTGGCAACATTCTTAGTTTAACCAAAGAACGGGTGCGCCAAATTCGTGACAAAGCACTCACATCCTTAAAGCATCCTTCACGCATGCGCAAAATTCGTGCATATCTTACGGAGAATTAATATTGTGCCTGAAAGACTGGGTATCAAAAGCTTACATCATGTTACCTTAGTCGTCGATGATCTCGCAAAGTCACGTGCCTTTTACGAAAAATTCCTGGGGCTCACACCTATTTCTCGCCCCACTTATGACTTTGAAGGTCTGTGGTATCATTGTGGCAATTTGGAGATTCACCTGCTCGTAGCCGAAGAGCATCCGAAACCTTCCAGACGCCATCTCGCTTTTGAAGTCGAAGACTTTGATCGTGTGCTCACGTCCCTTGACCGTGAACGTATCCATGTTGCATCTGGGCCAGGCATTCGACCACACGACGGCAGGCGCTATGTCTTTTTGCATGATCCCGCTGGCAACCTAATAGAAATAAACAGCACAGAATAACACTGTTTCGATCTAATTACAAGAGGCCCTGAAGTTGTAAACTTCAGGGCCTCTTGCATTCTCGGCATTTATTTACAATATCTTATCTACTCGGTCAGGCCAGTTACAAAAAAACGGAAATCTACACCCATTTCAGTCGCAAAAACCTCCAACTTATCCCAAATCTACATATAAATAGGTTGACATTAGTCCCCCCCCTCCCTTTGTTTTTATAGTTCGCATGAGAGTTTCCTCATAGGAAAGGCGGGTATTTTCACCACGAAATCCACCTTCCTTCTAGAGCTTACTACGTTCCAGGTTCATTCTCTGTGGCCGAAATAGTGTGGCGGCACAAAAGGCACTTGCGCCTGGAAACGAATGGATTGGGAGCATGCATGATGCGCACGTTCCAAGCCAAATACCAGCTCATTTCACTCACCCTCTAAGGATGGTAGAAGTATGACAGACAAGATTATTGCGTTGGAGAAAGAAACCGACCAATCGTTTGCCTCAGACCCTACTGAAACGCGCGACACTGGCCACTATACTGAGGAATACGTTTGGGGGTTCGTCGACAAGTGGGACGAACTCATCGACTGGGAACAGCGTGCCAAGGGCGAAGGTGATTTTTTTATTCAACATCTCAAGGAGCGTGGCGCTCGCAGCGTGTTAGACGTGGCCACCGGCACGGGTTTTCACTCGGTGCGCCTGCTCGAAGCTGGTTTTGATGTCGTGAGCGCCGACGGCAGTCCTCAGATGCTCTACAAAGCGTTTGCCAACGCTCGTAAGCGTGGCCACGTGTTGCGCACCGTGCAGGCCGACTGGCGCTTTCTCAATCGCGATGTGCATGGGGAGTACGACGCGATTATCTGTTTGGGCAATTCATTCACCCATATGTTCAAAGAGCAGGACCGGCGCAAGGCGCTGGCCGAATTCTACGCCATGCTGAAACACGACGGCATACTGATCCTCGACCAACGCAACTACGACTCGATTTTGGACAGCGGGTTTTCCTCCAAACATGCCTATTACTACTGTGGGGGAAACGTGGTCGCAGAGCCGGAACATGTAGACGAAGGATTGGCGCGGTTCCGCTATTCCTTTTCGGATGGCTCGGCCTATCACCTCAACATGTTCCCGCTGCGCAAGGCGTATACGACCCGACTGATGCACGAAGTTGGCTTTCAGCAGGTCCAAACTTACGGCGATTTTCAGGAAGCCTATCCCAAGGACGAGCCCGATTTTTTTATTCACGTGGCCGAGAAAGCCTACCAAAAAGAAGCTGAAGGAGAATAGAAGATGACCACCGATGATTCATCGACTGTCGATGTAGCCAGAGCGTATTACAACAGCGAGGACGCAGATAATTTCTACCAGTTGATATGGGGAGGCGAGGATATCCACGTTGGCATGTATGCCCATGCAGATGAGTCTATATCCATCGCCAGCCGACGCACAGTGGAACATTTGGCGGCGAAGCTCGACAATCTCAGTGCCAATGCACCGGTGCTCGATCTGGGATCTGGATTCGGTGGTTCGGCGCGCTTTCTGGCGGCCAATCATTCGTGTCGGGTCACCGCGCTCAACCTGAGTGAGGTTGAGAACGAACGCCATCGACAGATGAACCGCGAGGCGGGTCTGGACGACCGCATAGAAGTCGTCGATGGCAGTTTCGAGGATATCCCCTGTGGGGATGGCACTTTCGATATCGTATGGTCCCAGGACGCCATCTTGCACAGTGGTCACCGAGACCAGGTGCTCAAAGAAGTGGACCGCGTGTTAAAGAAGGGTGGGGAGTTTATCTTTACCGATCCCATGCAAGCAGACGACTGTCCCGAGGGTGTGTTGCAACCCATCCTCGACCGCATTCATCTGGAGACGCTGGGCTCACCTGGTTTTTACCTGGACCAGGCTCGAAAACTAGGCTGGCACAACAAAGGATTCCGCGATTTTACCCCGCATTTGATCACCCATTACACGCGCGTGCTGGAAGAATCCCAAAAGAAAGAAGAGGATCTGCGAAAGGTCGTCAGCGATGACTATATAGAGCGCATGCAAGCGGGGCTATTGCGCTGGATCGAGGGCGGCCAGCGGTGCCACCTGACCTGGGGCGTCCTGCACTTCGTCAAATCTTAAACTTAACCCAGAAGATTGGAGACCTATCTTGGAAAAACCTGTACGCAAGGGCCTGAAACTGGAAATTCACCCGACTGTATTCTGGACTTCGGCGGGATTGATTGTCCTTTTCGTCGCCCTCAGTCTGTTCAACCTGGAGCAGGCAAGCGCGGTCTTCACCGCAGTCCAGGCCGTGATCACATCGAGCGCCGGCTGGTTCTTCATCGCTTCGATCAACGTCTATCTGGGCATGGTCATCTATCTCCTTTTTAGCCGCTACGGCGAGATCCGCTTGGGCGGCGCAGATGCACGGCCCGAATTTACCACCTGGGGCTGGTTTTCCATGCTTTTCAGCGCCGGCATGGGCATTGGCCTGGTCTTCTGGAGCGTCGCCGAACCCATATTCCACTTTATTGCGCCCCCCTGGGGCGAAGCACGAACGGCCGAGGCCGCCGAGCTTGCTATCGCCATCACCTTCTTTCACTGGGGTTTACACGCCTGGGCACTCTATGGTTTGACGGCCCTGGGTTTGGCCTATTTTGCCTTCAACCGCGGGCTGCCCCTGACCATCCGGTCGGTGTTCCATCCGCTTCTGGGCGAACGCATTCATGGGGGCCTGGGCAACCTGATCGATATCCTCGCGGCGGTGGCCACGGTCTTTGGTCTGGCGACATCCCTGGGCCTTGGGGCCAAACAGATAAACGCCGGCCTCGACTACCTCTTTGGATTCGGGCAGGGTTCGACACAGCAGATCGTCCTAATCGCGGGCATCACACTTCTAGCGACGATATCGGTCGTCCTCGGGCTCGACAAGGGCATCCGACGGCTCAGCCAACTCAACATGATCATCGCCCTTTTGCTGCTCTGCTTCGTATTTGTTGTCGGACCTACACTGCACCTGCTGGACGCCCTGGTGCAGAACATGGGGGCTTATCTGACGAATCTGCCCCGTTTGAGTTTGTGGACCGAAGCCTATAGCGGCACGGAGTGGCAGCATGGATGGACCATTTTCTACTGGGCCTGGTGGATCTCCTGGGCGCCATTCGTTGGCATTTTCATCGCGCGTATTTCAAAGGGGCGCACCATCCGCGAGTTTCTCCTGGGCGTTCTGCTGGTGCCGACATTCTTGACTTTTGTGTGGCTGACCGTCTTTGGGAACACGGCGCTCTTCCAAGAGCTTTCGGGGCAAGGAGGAGTGGTCGAGGCAGTAAATGACAAGGTCGCTACAGCGCTGTTCGTCCTGCTCGATCAATTTCCGTTGGCAGCCATCACCTCTGCTCTGGCCGTGGTCGCCATCACGATCTTCTTCGTCACTTCGTCCGATTCCGCCTCACTGGTTGTGGATATCATCACGTCGGGCGGCCATCCCAACCCGCCCACGATCCAGCGCATATTCTGGGCTGCAATGGAAGGGATCGTTGCCTCCGTGCTCCTGCTAGGAGGGGGATTAAAGGCGTTGCAAACCGCCGTCATCATCACCGGCCT
>JBLHJX010000165.1:0-11420 GCA_047619225.1 Candidatus Latescibacterota bacterium | reverse complement strand
TAAAGTGCTTGTGAATATCATCAAACGTGCTGCCCGTGCGTTCTTCAAGCTCACCAATCGATCCCACACAAATTACTTCGCCTGTCTCTTCATTGCGCCAAATGGGCAACGGACATCCCCAATATCGGTTCCGAGAAATCGCCCAATCCCGCGCATTTTCCAACCACTTACCAAAACGCCCCCCCTTAATATGCTCAGGCACCCAATGGATCTGGCTATTGGCCTTGAGCATTTTCTCTTTTATTTTTTCAATATCCACAAACCATGTTGAAATGGCCCGATAGATCAACGGCGACTCACACCGCCAACAATGTGGGTAACTGTGCTGGTGTGTGCTGCGATGCACCAACTTGCCCTCATCTTTCAACCGCCGCATGATGTCACTGTCACAGTCCTTTACAAATCGCCCTTCATAATCGGGCACCTCATCTGTAAACCGACACTCTGCATCAATTGGACACACCGCAGGCACCCCATGCAAACGCCCAGCCTCGGCATCATCTTCACCAAAACCCGGCGCCGTATGCACAACACCCGTACCATCTGATGTCGTCACAAAATCAGCCGAAATAATTTTAAAAGCACCCGCCGCACGCATCGATTCAAAATAGGGAAACAGCGGTTCATACTGCAACCCCACCAAATCTTTCCCCTTCACCTTCTTCACCACTTCAGGAGCCTCATCCGAATAATAAGCCCCCACCCGCGCCTCAGCCAAAACAAACGTATTTTCACCATCTTTCACATACACATAATCCATATCTTCATGCACCGTCAAAGCCAAGTTCGACGGCAGTGTCCACGGCGTCGTTGTCCAAGCCAACACCTTCACACCCGGCTCATCTTTCAATTGAAACGAAACCGTAATCGCCGGATCTTGCACATCTTCATATCCTTGATTCGCCTCAAAATTCGACAACGGCGTGGCATCTTTTGGGCAATAGGGCAAAATCTTGTGCCCTTCATAAATCAATCCCTTGTCCCAAAGCTCTTTAAACACCCACCAAATCGACTCCATATAATCTTTGTCCATCGTCCGGTAGCCATTCTCAAAATCCACCCACCGACCAATGCGCTTCACAAACTGTTCCCACTCTCCCGTATAACGCAACACAATGCCCCGACACGCCTCATTGTATTCTGCCACACCATATTCTTCAATCTCGTGTTTGCTGTTCAAACCCAACTCTTGGCTCAACTCATATTCCACAGGCAACCCATGGCAATCCCACCCAAACACCCGGTCCACATACTTGCCATTCATCGTCTGATATCGTGGAATCACATCCTTGATCGTCCCCGCCAACAAATGCCCATAATGTGGCAAGCCCGTCGCAAACGGCGGCCCATCATAAAACACATATTCCTCACATCCCCGCCGATTCTCCAACGATTGTTCAAACATCTTCACATCTTCCCAAAAGGCCAACACCTTCTCCTCTTCTTTGGGAAAACTCACATGTGTATCTACCTTTTCAAACATCATAGCTCCTTAAAAATCGGTAAGAAGAAGGGAGAAAGAAAAAACAAATACATTCTCTTCTCTCTTCTCTCTTCTTTCTATTCTTTCTATTCTCTGCTTTATTGCCACAAAAAAACCGCCACGACAAATCGCCTGGCGGTATCTACATACAACACATATCGTTTATGACAAACGACACGCCCCAAGCGGCTTCACAGCGGATGTAAGTATCCTTCCAATGGCACTGCCCGGTGTCAGAAAATCTGTCACCTGGGCGGAACCCCTTCGCAATGTTGGCAATGTTGGCAATGTCGCTGTTGTATTCATAACCTTATCCATTTCAAAGTTTACCATAATTGAGACTAAAAATAGACGTTTTCGCAAATTGTGTCAAGCTTTCACTTCATGCCTTAAATGCGCACTGAATAATCACAGCATCTTATCTTGCTCATTCTCTGGCAACTGTGAAACATTCTCAAAAGCATCCTTCAATTGTCATGGTTATGCTCAATCCCGCAACTTTGTCTTCTCATCCCACGTCACCAAATCCATATCCAAATGTTTTTGCGAAAAACCAACCACATCTCTTAAATCAGCCCCACGAACATCAGCCCCTTCAAACTGCGCTTTATACATATCCGCCTTATACAACTGTGCCTTTTGCATATTGGCCCCCCGCAAATCCACCTTCACCAAGTCGGTTTCTTGAAATTTGGCACTTTGCAAATTTGCGCCATTCAAATTTGAATCTGTCAGATCAGATTTTCGCACATCCGACGAGCGCAATATCGCACGTTCAAAATTGACCTTCACCAAAATCGACTCTTTCAAATTCGCTCTATAGAAGTTCGCCTCTTTACAATTTGCACCCCGCATATTGCACCCCTGCAGATCGGCGCGTTCAAAGTTTGCACCTTCCAAGTTTGCACCACTCAAATTAGCCAACCCCAATTCCGCCGGTGAAACCATTGCATTTTTTAAATTGGCCTTTTGCAATACCGCATTTTGAAAAAACGAGCCACTCAAATCCGCCCCTTCCAAATTTGCACCACTCAAATTGGCTTGTAACAACCGCGCACGTTGAATCTTTGCCCGACACAAATTAGCTCCTTGCAATTGTGCACCACTCAAAATAGCTTCACTCAGATTGGCCTCTTGCAACACCGCATTTTGCAATTCTGCCCGGTTCAAATTCACACCTGACAAATCGGCCTGTTCACCCGCTTTGCCCTTTGATTCAACCCATAGTTTATGCTTCTCCAAAACCTCTCGTAACTGTGCTGGTGAAAGTATTGTGCTCATCAAAAACTCCTCTCATACCTCTCGAATGTCATCAGGCTCCGGTGTCACATCAAAACGCACAGCCTTGATTTTGTCCAACCCTTGAATCAATGCTTTGGCCAACCGATGTCCGCCATCCATTTTACTTCTTCGCTCGACATAGAATCACCTCATCCTCCGTCACCACCCAATCCATTTTCTCATCATGATCTTCTGCTGGTATATCGTCCACCACTTGAAACGCATACGCCAACCCCACTCGCGTTGCATTACACCGCTCAAAAAACCGATCATAATATCCCCCTCCAAACCCCAAACGATTGCCTCGTCGATCAAATGCAATACCTGGCACAATCACCAAGTCCAAATCATCAGGTTCAATCATCAGCCCCACATCGTGCTCAGGCTCCAGCAACCCAAACCGCGCAGACCGCAAGTTATCCAACGATAAAATCTCCTGAAAACCCATCACACCACTTCCCTGCGTCACCGGCACAAACACTTTTTTACCCACTCTTAGAGCATATTCAATGAGCTGACGTGTATCCACCTCATTTTGAACCGACACATAACAAGCCACACACGGTGCCGCTTGAAAAACGTTCCAAGCAATCACCCGCTCATAAATGGCCTGACACACCTTATATATAATAGGAGCAGCGATTTGATCTCGTTTCATCCTCATCAACTGCCGTAAATCGGCTTTATCCATAGAGATACACTTTCATTGGTCGGTTAAACCACACACATTGTTTCACAGCCCAAAACACACACCTTAGGCCATCTTTCACTCGCCAAAAGTTCCCTTGACTTTGATTGTATGCACCAATAAATTACACTATTACAATTTCTTACCGCACATATGTGCATAATTATAAGGGTTTTGGATCTAAATCTTCCATTATCCGTTGTCCATTGTCCATTGCCTTTATGACCGACACAGACCTCCAATTAGAACTCAAAACATCTGGCAAATTGCCCAAACACATTGCCATCATCATGGACGGAAATGGGCGCTGGGCACAAAGCCGTGATTTGCGCCGCTCAGATGGCCATCGGTCTGCCCGTGAAACCGTACGTGACATCGTGCGTGTTTGTGGTGAACTCCAAATCGACATCCTCACCCTCTTTACATTTGGCACCGACAACTGGCGACGGCCCTGGTCCGAAATTCTCGCCCTCATGCAATTGTTGCGCGACAGCTCGCGTGAAGAGCTCGACGAACTGCAAGACAACAACGTTCGCCTAATAACCACAGGGGATATGCATCGCCTGGTCAAACAATCCCGTGTGGCACTTGAAGAAACCATAAAAGAAACAGCAAGCAATACAGGACTCACACTCAACCTCGCCTTAAGCTACGACGGCAAAAGTGACATCTTGCAAGCTGTAAAAAGTCTGGCCGAAGAAGCCCAGCACGGTCGTTTAGACCCCAAAGATATCGACGCCGATCTGTTTGCCCAAAAACTTTATACAGGCAATTTGCCCGACCCCGACCTGCTCATTCGCACCAGTGGCGAAGTACGCCTCAGCAACTTCATGCTCTGGCAGTGCGCCTACACCGAATTTTGGTTTACCGATGTCCTCTGGCCCGATTTTCGGCGAGAACATCTTTACGAAGCCATTCGCAATTTTCAAACACGCGAACGACGATATGGCAAAACAGGCACCCAACTCCAACAAGAAACCATTGGCAAAAACGGCACACCCTAAACGCTGAAACGAAACATCACATTCGGCGTCTGATAAAACATAGGCTCTAAGAGGCTGGATTAAGCTACTGTCCAGCCTCGTTTTTTGGTGGGAGGGATCATGTCTAACTTGGTCCAACGCGTCTTAGCCGCTGCACTATTTGGCCCCACACTATTGGCATTGTTTTGGTATGGCGGCATTCCCTTATTGCTCGCCATTGGGCTTATTGTTGCAATAGGCACCCGTGAATTCTGCCAGATGTTAGGCGCAAAAGAACTGCATCCGTGGACCACACTTGCGATCCTTGCCAGTCTTTTGTGGTGTGGCCTTGCTTTTATATATGGCCTCAACATTTGGTCAGCCTTCTTCCCCCCCCTCTTTCTGATACTGCTTATCATCGCCCTTTTCAAAGGCGAAACAGGGTGGCGATTGGCCAATATGGGGGGCACCTTACTCGCCATATTATATGTTGGTTTATTGGGCAGCTTCGTCATTTTGGTTCGAAACCAGCCCACACCCAACAGCCATCTTTTGACAGTCCTTATCTTATCAGGCATTTGGGCCTCTGATGTGGCCGCATACTTCTCAGGCCGAACCTTTGGACGCTGGCATCCCTTTCCCAACATCAGCCCGGGCAAAACCGAAGCCGGATTCATTGGCGGCACCATCGCCGCGGTTGCCGCAATTGCTTGGGGAACTCAGGCGTGGGCACTGCTCCCATTAAATCAAGGGTTGATGCTCGGTCTCATCATTGGCATTGGTGCACCCGTTGGTGATCTCATTGAATCCATGATCAAACGCGACATGGGTGTTAAAGACACCTCCGCACTTATCCCAGGCCACGGCGGTATACTCGACCGATTTGACAGTGTCTTTTTTGTTTTTCCACTCGTGTATTTATATTTGCAAATCATAACCCCGTAAGAAACGCCACCCAAAGATCAGCCAAACGTGTGTGCTGTTGTTTTGACCTGTCCCCTGCAACTTGTAACCTGCGACCCTAACTTATGAAACGTGTCTCCTTACTGGGTTCAACTGGCTCCATTGGCACCAGCACCATCGATGTGCTCAATGCCTATCCAGACCGCTTTGAACTCATCAGCTTGGCCGCAGGTCGCAACACCAACCTGCTCGTAGAACAGGCCAAACAACTACGCCCCAAACGCGTTTATGCCGCCGAAAATGTCGCCGATGTCGCCGAGCAACTCAAACCACTCGGCATCGATGTCGTCTATGGCGAAAAAGGCCTCGAAGAACTCGCTGCTGATACCGACGTCGATTTGGTCATCAACGGCTTGTCTGCAGGTGTGGGTTTACGGCCCACCCTCGCTGCCGTGCAAAAAGGCACAGACGTGGCCATTGCCAACAAAGAAACACTCGTTGTGGCAGGTCATCTCATCACCGAATGGGCACAAAAAACGGGTTCAGCTCTGCTCCCACTCGACAGCGAAACCACCCCATTGTGGCAAACCCTTCAAGGAACAAACCGCAACGACATCAAACGCATTTTACTCCCCGCATCGGGCGGCCCATTTTTTGAATGGACCAAAGAACAAATGGCCACCATCACACGCGAACAAGCCTTGAACCATCCCACGTGGCAAATGGGGCCAAAAATCACCATCGACTCAGCCACCCTCATGAACAAAGGCTTCGAAGTTATTGAAGCCCAATGGTTTCTCGATCTACCCGTTTCCAAAGTCGATGTCATCATCCATCGGCAATCCATAGTACACTGTCTCATCGAATATGTCGATTATGGCCTCATGGCCCACTTAAGTACCCCAGACATGCGCTTGCCCATCCATCAAGCCTTAGTACACCCCGAAAAATTGCCTTCCCAAATTGAACCCCTCGACTTAGCCAAAGTGGGCACACTCAGCTTTTTTGAACCCGATACCGAACGCTTTCCCTGTCTTCAACTCGCTTATGACACCATTGAAATGGGCGGAACCGCCCCTGCCGTGCTCAATGCCGCCAATGAAATCGCAGTATATGCCTTTCTCGACAACCGCATCGGCTTTCTCGACATCCCAGCCATCATATACCAAGCCCTTGAAGACCACAATCCTATACCAGCAACAGAAATAGAAACCCTCTTCGATGCCGACCATTGGGCACGAAAACATGCCCAAAAACTCGTTCTAAAATACGAACGGTAGTCAAAACCCCCCAAATTTGGTATTTTAAGGCGGTAACAAGAATAAAACCAGAAAGGGGAGAGAGGTTAAACGCTTTATGCCTCACGTCTTTCTTCTTTCTTCTTCCGCCTTTCTCCCAACGTCTCACCCTTTATAAATGAGGTTCCTTTGATCACAACCATACTCACATTCATCGTTGTTTTAAGTATCTTGGTTTTTGTCCACGAATTAGGACACTTCTTAGTGGCCAAAAAATCGGGCATGAAAGTTGAAGAATTTTCCCTCGGATACCCACCCAAAGCCGTTGGCATCAAGATTGGCGAAACCGAATATTGTCTGTCGTGGCTCCCTCTCGGTGGGTATGTCAAAATTGCGGGCATGGCCGACTTTGGGCACGAAGAATCCAAAGGCGAACCTTGGGAATTTCAATCCAAACCCCGTTGGATACAAATGTCGGTCATGATCGCAGGCCCCTTTATGAACTTCCTATTGGGCTTCTTGCTTCTTTTTGGATTGCGCTTGTCCGCCGGAGAATACGAATTTCTCAACGACACGCGTGTTGGCGAAGTTAAGGAGGCATCCCCACTCTATGATGCGGGGCTCTTGCCGGGTGACCGCATTTTGTCAGTCGGCAGCATGCCCATCACAGACTGGGAAGAAATGTCAGATGCATTTATAACCCACATGGGCAAAACCGTTGCCATTGCAGTTGAACGCGAAACAAATCAGGTTGTTCTCACAGTCGATTTGACCAACACCCCCGAAGGTTTGGGCATTGGCCCTTATATGACCACAGAAGTAGGTGCCACAATGCCGGGTATGCCCGCACAAGAAATTGCCCTCCAACCCGGAGACATCATCACCTCAGTCGCCAGTGTTCCCGTCACCATGTGGTGGGAAATGAGCCGCGAAATTTCAAAACGGCCCAATGAAGCCATTGAAATTACCTGGATGCGAGAAAAAACGCACATGTCGGCATCCATCACCCCAGAGGGACAAGAAGAGGGCGAAAAAACCATTGGTCGCATTGGCATCAATACCGCCTCTAAGCGCACACCCATTTCTTTTGGCAAAGCATTTTTTCGAAGCGGCGATGAAACCATTCGCCTTTCAACAGCCATCTTCGGTTTTGTAAAACGCCTCGTAGTGGGCCAAGAATCCAGCAAACAATTGGCAGGACCTGTGGGCATTTTCCAAATGGTGGGCCAGCAGGCCGAACGCGGCTTTTCACACCTCATTTGGTTTATGGCCATGCTCAGTATCAATCTGGGCGTGCTCAACCTCCTGCCCATCCCCATGCTCGATGGGGGCCATTTGCTCATCTTAAGCATCGAAACCATTGCCCGGCGTGACCTATCCAGCCGTCACAAAGAAATCTTACAACAGGTGGGTTTTGTCTTCTTGCTCTTCCTCATCATCTACGTCACGGTCAATGACATTGGTCGCCTCTTCGGGTAAGATCCCAAACAGATACAAAAAAGCCGGACAGGTTCACTGTCCGGCTTTTTTGTATTTAGGAGAATCACGCTTCGCATCTTGAAAAGCTCTCAGTGAGATCTCCGCTTTTTCACCCAGCCGCTCCTTGAGCAACATCACCACAGATTCCCACGCTTGTGGGTGTTCCTTTCGATAAGCAATAAACTGGGCCACATCCTCCCGCACAAGCCCATGCTTTTGAAAAACCGCATCACGCGCCAACAACAAACTATCAGGTGCAACATCACCCTCTTGAAGTGCCAACACATCCACGCACAAATCCACAAACTGCGCCTCCGTAAAACCACCCTGTGGCACCTTCTGCTCAGCACACCCAACCACCAATCCAATCACCAAAACAAATATCCGCTTCACAATCACCTCTACAATCTGCCATCTATCTTTGATTTTTGTTTTCGACTCTCATTGTCCATAGTTCCTGTCCATTCGCCTCAAAATACACCCCTTCTCCTTTGTCGTCAACCCACACAAAAAACCACGCCCCAAAAGCATGTGCCCAAAAGAGCACTGACCCTTGTTTTTTTTAAAGATAAAGAGAAAAATCTTGACATTCATATCTCAAATCGCTAAGTTTGGGTGGTGTAAAGTGGGGGATTGTGGGGGATTGTGAACACAGCAAGTAACACAATTAAAAATAACATTTTATGCCAAATCAGGCTTCCCAATGTCAGAAGCGCGCCCACAATTTATCGGTGAATACGAAGACGTCCCTATCGATCCCAAGGGCCGCCTCATTGTGCCAGCAGCTTTTCGCAAAGCATTGCCACAAGGTATCACCTCTCTCATTGTTGCCGAATGGTTCGAAGGCTGCTTGGCCGCTTTCGACCCAGAGGGCTGGACGCTACTCATTCAAGAGCTCCGTGGTTTAGATCGTTCACAACGTCAAACAAGACAATTGGTTAGGCGCCTCGCTGGTCGGGCAGCAGAAATCAAAATTGACCGACAGGGGCGTATTTTACTCCCTAAAAAACTACTCGACCTCGGTGAAATTTCTACACACGCCACCTTATCTGGCGTCATTGACAAGATCGAAATTTGGAACCCAGATCGCTATAATCAGGCACAAGACAGCGCAGATTTAGAATCAGTTGCCGAAGAGTTGGATTGGCTTTAAGCCTGCAAGGAATATTCTAAATGTGGAATAAATATTCCAATTAAACATTCGAATATTTATTCCAAAACATCACAAACCCTTTTAAAACAAGATAATATGCATATAAAGGCCCCAGAGTATCACATTCCTGTTCTGGGGCCAGAGGTGTCAAACCACCTGATAACAGACCGCAATGGTATTTATGTCGATGCCACTTTAGGCGGCGGTGGGCACGCTGAAACCATTCTAAGCGAACTGTCTGATCAAGGCAAACTCATCGGCATAGACCGCGACCCCGAAGCCATTACAAAAGCATCACAACGTTTGGCGCGCTTTGAGAATCAAGTCATCTTCCAGCAGGCACCCTTTTGGCATTTGCCTGACATTCTCGCCACACAGGGCATCAGTCAAATAGCGGGCATCTTGTTCGATCTGGGCCTCTCATCGCATCAGATAGACACCTCAGAGCGCGGATTCAGTTTTCAGCAAGACGGCCCCTTAGATATGCGCATGGGGCCCGATGCCCATAAATCGGCATCAGAAGTGGTCAACACCTATTCGCTAAATGAACTCATACGCATATTCAGATCCTATGGCGAAGAACGCGCATCACCAGCCATCGCCAGGGCCATCTGTCGGGTTCGCGAAGAAGAACCGATCACCACAACCATGCAATTGGCCGACCTGATTGACAAAGCGGTTCGAAGCCCACACATACAAAAAACATTGGCAAGAATTTTTCAGGCCATCCGCATCGAAGTCAACAACGAACTCGCACACTTAGAGCAAATCTTCCAAACGGCCGTTGATCTGCTCCAGCCTGGTGGTCGTATCGCGGTCTTGTCTTATCATTCATTAGAACACCGCATTGTCAAAAGCGTGTTCCAAACAGCAACACGGGACTGCATTGGCTTACTTAAACTGCCCATATGTCCCTGTCTTCGGCAACCTGTTCTTCGAGTACTTACTCGCAAAGGCATTCGACCGCAACAGGCAGACATAGGGAAAAACCCCAGAGCACGCAGCGCAACATTGCGCGTTGCCGAACGGTTAGACATAAAAGATCAACCTTGGGTTTGTCAGCAAGGAATCCCCTCGTGAGCGCAGAAGGCACAACAAGCCTGTATCGAACCGGTTTTTTATCGGTCATATTATTTGTGGCCGTACTGCTTACGTATTTATGGGGTCACATACAAACCATGAGCCAAGGCGAAATATTGGCCCAATTGCGCACCGAACGCAAAACCCTTTTTCATGAACGAGACCGTCTTCGGGCTCAAATTTCGGGACTCAAACAAAGCACCCGCATTCGCCACATTGCAGAAAACAAACTCGACATGGTCTTTCCTTCAGATCCGCCGAGAAACCTATACCTTGAATCACAAACAAAATAGATCATTACCCTCTCCCTCAATATGCCAACAGATCGCCTTAAAATCGTTGCCCTCTTGGGCCTAATTTTTGCACTGATGCTGTCTTTAAGACTGGCCTCACTGCAAATATGGTCTGTTGATATCTATACCCACCGTGCCCAAAACCAACATGTAAAACAAAAAGTTTTACAGGCGAATCGCGGACGTATTTTAGACCGCCAGGGCCGGGTATTGGCGACCAATCTTGAGTCGCAATCGTTCTTTGTCAATAGCATATCTAACATCGACAGCCTGCGATCTTTGGCCGTGCGTTTTTCGCATGAAGCTGGGCAAAATGAAGCGGCACTTTTGAAAAAGTTTGAACAAAAGCGCCCCTTTGTTTGGCTGGCACGCAAAATGTTCAATGGCCCATCTTCCGATGATCTGCCCGACGGTGTCGGACGCATTGTTGAAATGCGACGCAACTATCCCATGGGCGCATTGGCTGGGCAAATATTGGGGTATACAGATACAGACAACGAAGGCATTGAAGGCATCGAAAAAGGGTTTGACCTCCTATTGCGAGGCCAACCAGGCGAACTATCGGCGCGTGTAGATGCCCGAGGCCATGTCATCAGTGCGCTGGGCGCGGTAAAAAGGCTGCCCAAAGATGGTGAGGATCTGCATCTCACCTTGGACGCCGATTACCAATCCATTGTCGAAGAAGAATTGTCGGCAACCGTTGACACATTTCATGCTCTCAGTGGCATCGCCCTTGTCATCGCACCCCATACGGGTGAAATCTTGGCCATAGCCAACGTGCCCACCTACGACCCCAATGCATTTAACCAATACGATTCCTGGAAACAGCGCAACAGGGTCATTACCGACCAATTTGAACC
>JBLHJX010000164.1:0-11592 GCA_047619225.1 Candidatus Latescibacterota bacterium | reverse complement strand
ACCTGTAGCCCAAAACCCCGAGTCTGATTCATCAACGCTTTTTCAATATATAACATGGTAAAATTAGGTCGACCTGCAACACCAGCAATCAATCGATCTGTTAACGGTCGCGTAGGGCGAATATATGTGCCCTTATCTTCGGGTCGGTTTGTATTGCGAATATGAATGGGAATGTTTACTTCACGAACGGGAAACATCGCCTCATCGTGAAAGACAGAAGCGCCCATATAAGACAATTCGCGAATCTCGCGATAGGTAATATCTTCAACCCCCAAAGGGTTGTCGACCATGCGTGGATCAGCCATCAACAACCCTGAAACATCGGTCCAATTCTCATAAACCTCTGCACCAATCGCTCGGGCGACAATGGCACCGGTAATATCTGATCCGCCACGGGTGAATGTACAAATATTGCCATGCGCATCTGCACCATAAAACCCAGGAATAACAAACAACCCAGAACCCGACAATTTGGATGCCAACAACGCGTAACAATCTGGGTCAAAACGGCCGTCAGGGCGAAAACGAACGACCTCTGCAGAGTCAACAAATGTGGCCCCTAACAAACTGGCCATAACATGGCTGCCTAAAAATTCACCACGTGAAGCCACAAAAGCCTTACTTGCCCCATCTTCGATTTCACGACGCACCTGTTGCAGCAGACTGGCCATATCAACCTGTACATCCAACTCACCAATAAGGTCCATAAAACGCGCTTCGATTTTTCTAAACGGGTCCCCAATGTCCATCTGCTGTCGTGCCAGTTCATGGCACGAGTATAATAGATCTGTAATTTTTGTATCCTGGTCAGAACGCTTTCCAGGCGCAGAGGGCACAACAAACCGGCGTCTCGAATCAGACCTCACAATCTGCGCCACCTTTTGCATCTGACGAGCATCGGCAAGGGATGACCCACCAAACTTACAAACGATATCCCCCATTCGCCCTACACCCTCCTCATAGAAGTTGCTCTGTCGAAAAGTATGAACCCACACGCCTTCAGCAGACCCATAAAAGTGAAGACCGGATGAGATTGCCCATCCGGCCGATCAATTCAGGTCGCTATTCAAAACTAAAAACCGACCAATCCCACCAGTATACCCATTAACCCAAGCAAAACAACCCAAGCGGTAATGCGCTTGGGTACCGTAATTTCCCCAACACCAAACACCCAACGCACGGGCAAATTGAGTAAACCATCCGATTCAAACAAACCATCTCCATCCAAATCTCGCTTACCGTCTGCCAAAATCTCAATAACAGTTTCACACAGCTTCTTTGCTGTAACGGGTTTTTCCAGATACGCCACCGCACCCAGGTCACGTGCGCGACTTCTGTGCACATCTCCCGTATGGCCACTCACAATGACGATGCGCTGCTGATTCAATGGCTTTAACAAACTCAGCACCTCTTCACCATGCAAACCAGGCATCATAAGATCTAGAAGAATCAGATCAAAGTGCAACTCAATAGCCCGGTTAAGCCCAACGCGAGGATCTGATGCGACTTCAACATCATAACCAGCTTTGTCAAGGTTAAACCGTGCTATCTCAAGAAACAATTCGTCATCATCAATGACCAACAAACGTTGTGTCGATAAACCGTCCATGCCTCCCCCCTCAAGGCCGACATTTTTTGCGCTACACATCCATCAACTGGGCAATTTCTCACGTGCTTGACGCAGTGTTTTTAACAAATCACGGGCGTCACTCATACCTGTATCAATATTCACACATTCATTGAGCGCTTTAATTGCAGCGTCCAAATCGGCCATCTCACCAGAACCTTGGTGTAAATACGTGTAGCACAATCCGATCACGTGATAGGCACGTGCACGTGCATCATCGCTCAAAAACTCATATGCCAAAGCCTCTTGGGCCAGTGTTATACCTTCTCGCAAATTTTCATTTTTAGCTTTTCGGAATGAGCAAAATGCAGCCACCACTTTGGCATCGGCACGCACTTCTTCACTGTTGCCATAATGCAAACCGCGTTGAATCACATCATAGGCCCGATCAAATTCTGAAAACTCTGACCTTATGAGCATTTCGGCGACACCAATAGCTTGGCGGCACAAATTATCTTGCCACAAACGATCGGATGGTTGGGGTCGAAAGGCATACGTTTGCCACAGCTTGTCTTGTTTTTCCCACACCTCAACCGTGTAATCTTTCATATCCGAAAACCGTGTCTTAACCGCCGACGGTGCCGAAAAGTTAGTTTGGTTGTAATAGATGATGCCCATTTTTTTTAAGAGTGCAAAGTAGCCCGGCGCAACACCTGCAGCACTTTCATAAAAAGTAACCAAACTGTCTTGATCCTCTGGTAAAGTGCCCGAAAACATCTCTTGAAGCTGTATCAATTGCCCTTGCCTTTGACCGGCCTGTTTGGCAACTTCGGTTTTGGGAAACTTGGCCACAATCTCTGCATAACGAGCAATTGCGTTGGGTAAGGTGTCCATTTCCTCTTCTAAATCGCGCGTGGTCACCAACATCCGTTCGGCTTGTTGCTCTGCTGTTTTATCTGCAGAACAACCCACAACCAAGGCACACAAAAACAACCCATACAAAAAACGCATCTTCATCTTACACACCTCCTAAAGTTACTCAACGTCGGCACGGATCGAGACATTATCTCGAAGCCGTTTCTGTTTCATTTGCTCAACTAAGCGGCGGTTAAACTCTTGGGCCGTATTATAACCCTGAATTTTTAACTGATAATTTAAAGCGATCGTTTCTGCAATAACCGTAATGTTCTTCCCTGGGTAAATCGGCACGGTTACTTGGGGCACTTCCACATCCAACATCGACACCCAGTCTTCGTCCAAGCCGATGCGATCATAAGTTGCCGACTCATCATATTCGACCAACTTAACAACAACTTCAATACGTTTTTGCAGGCGCACTGCACGCACGCCAAACATATGGCGCACATTTAAAATACCCAATCCACGAATTTCCATGTGGTCTCGCAGGGTCTCACCACTACTCCCCACAACAATGCCTTGCATCTTGCGTGAAACGAGAACAACATCGTCGGCAACCAAGCGATGGCCTCTCTCTACAAGATCAATGGCAATTTCACTCTTACCTATCCCACTGCGACCTGTAAATAACAAACCGATGCCATACACATCAACAAGTGAACCGTGAATGGCCGTACGGGGGGCAAAAACGTCGTCGAGGTGATACGAAAAAAGGTGGGCAAATTTGGTGGTAGAAAAAGGGGTTTTGAACAAGGGGATTTGGTTTCGGTTGGCCAATTCAAGCATGCTGGGCAACACTTCATTGTCATCGGTAACAACCATACACGGAATGTCAAACTGAAAGACTGTTTCTAAAATTTCCACCCTTTTATCGCGGGTGTAGCTGCCCAGGTACAACATTTCTGTATTGCCAAGTACCTGCACTCGGTCGTAAGTAAAAAGCCCGACAAAACCGGCCAGAGCCAACCCCGGCCGATGTACATCACTGGTCGTGAGCACATTGCCCAATCCACCCTGTCCCGCCAACAGTTCCAGTCCCATATTCTCGCCATAGGCCTGGAAAACTTCCCCCACCGAAATCTGGTTCACATCAGGCTCCAGTATGTGATCTCATCTTCAAACAGACTCTTTGGCCGAAAATTCTTTGGTCATCTTTACAACCGTACCTGTATTTGAAGGCAAAATTTCAACTTCATCCATAAAAGCCTGCATCATCAAAATCCCTCGGCCAGAGGTGTTCATAACATTGTCAGGCGTCAATGGGTTTGGAATAGCATTAACCAAGAAACCCGCACCTTCATCTTGCACCCACACTGTAATTGAAGAAGGCTGAGCTTCAATTTTCATATGGATGTTCTTTTTTTCATCCTCTTGATTACCGTGCAAGATTGCGTTATTCACAGCTTCCATTACCGCAATCATCAGGTCAACTTCTTCCTCTTCAGGCAAATCTATTTCGCGTGCGGCACGTTGTACAAGGGCCGCAAACGCTTCGAGGTACTCATATGTCCCCGCGCAGGTCAACTCATGTGTTTTGGTGGTGGTGTTGCCCATAGCACCTCCAAGATCTTAACCAACAGAAAAAAAACGCCCTTCACTGCCCTGTGAAGAAACCTGCAAGGTAACCATTTGATAACAACGTGGACAACGCGCCTCAAATTGCCGTTTGTCGACAGTCAAATACGCGCGTCCGTAAACCTTACAACAACGAAACATCACACCCACAAAGGGACGTTTGGCCATGCCATAACCTCAGAATAATTAGGCAGTTTGACGAAAAACAATATACGCCAATTCCCAGACAGTGTCAAGTCTACGCACAGAGTTCCGCTTGACGGATTTTGGCTTGCACAGTATACTCACACGAGCAGGGTTACTCGTAAAATCTTACCAAAAAACCAGATCATAAATTATGGAACTAATTGGATATTTGTTGCTGGGTGTCATTTTTTTTATTATAAGCACCCGACAATTTCAAACAAGGCCCCTATTGCCCGTCTTAGACAGCTTGAGGCAAGGGAAAAAGGCCTATCTTGTTGCGGGCATTTGTGCCGGTATCCTGTTCCCTGAAATGGAACCTCTTTATCGGGCAATCGATACTGTCCGGTATGCATTTCTCAACGTAGGTTTAATTTGGTTTGGACTCTTGCTTGGGCTGGAATGTAGCCTGCGCCAATTGCGGCAAGCCCCTTGGCACATCATTAGCGGGCAAATTGCAAGTGCGGGTCTTATCGCTGGTTTTGCAGTACTTTCAATCTTGGCCAGTGGTCCCGTCCTTTTCCTTCATCTGGGGTTAATGGCCAACTTACCCCTGGCCACCTTGTTGTGCACGTGTTTTGTCTTATCAGCAAGGTATCCAGAGCCCACACTTCGTTGGCGTGGGCGGCCGACGCCACCGACAACCGACCCCACCCCCACCATTCCCATCCACAACATGCTTGCCTTGCTTTTACTCACCTTTTGCGTCCCGATGTTTTCTCCTGATTTGTCGATCACAATCGGATCCTTTTCGTTTATAGGTGGCTTGCGCCTGTTCGCTTTGGTTGCAGGTTTGGGTTTTATCGGCGGAAGTTGTCTCGATTTTGCCCTACGTGCACACCGAAAACCCACAGATGGAATGGCCATAGCCTGTTGCATTTTGATCTTTTTTGCTGGCATGGGACACACATTAAACTTGCCGACACTCTCAATTGGATTCATCGCCGGGGCTTGGCTGATCAACACCACCGTAGCCAAACGAGGCCTATTAGAAGCGCTCGCCAGTGTGGACCACGCAATGGTCCCCCTATTCTATCTGTTTGTAGGAACCCTCATTGGAGGCTATGGTGGGGGGGTGTTTTTTGAATGGGCACCTTTATTGCCCCTCATGGCCCTCATTTTAATAGTGCGAGGAATGGGGCGAACATTGGGTTATTCCGTCTGTCAATATCTCTGGCGCGTCCCAGAAACTTGGCGTGACACACTTGAATTGAGTGCACGACCATTGGGAAATCTATCGGTTGCACTTTCCGTTCAAACATTTTTTTTGCTCGAACTAAGCCATAACACCCTCATTGCGGGGTTGCTTGGATCGGTCATTCTGAGTCAAATAATGCTCTTCCCACCACAATCTCTTCCCGAAAAATCACCGTTTCTCCCCCGACAGAAAGACTAACCCTATGCGCCTGCTCGTAATTTGCCTCTCCTTGGGCACGCTTCTTTGGCAGACATCATTGGAAACGGCGCCAAACTTACTCACGCTCATTGGTTTTATAACCATAACAGGGTTGACATTAACACGCCTTTTCCGAAGCATTGGGTTACCCGGGTTATTGGGTGCCCTTGTTGCTGGGTTAATTTTGGGGGAAACACACATCATTTCTCCCGAAGACTTAGTTGAGACCCGCCATCTATATGACTTTGCACTTGTGTGGACGGGGCTGTTTCTGAGTGCGGGTCTCACATCCAAAACCCTGACCAATGTGAGGCTTTGCAAAGGCGCGCTTTGCATTTACATACCCCCTCTGTTGGCAACATTGGCATTCTTTCTTTCACAGGAAACCCCAATATCTGCGGCATTACCCCTTGCACTGTTGGCCGGAACTTCAGTGATCTTGTTTCTACCAACCCAGTCGAAATTAAGGGGGGAGATTGTCCCACTGAGCAAATTAACAACACTGTTGGGGGTGTTACTTTGGATGGTGCTCAGCTTGGATATTCCATCGTTTTTTGGGCCTAAATCTCTACCCGATATTTTGATTGATGTGGCTCTTATGGTCTTAGTGCTTGAAGCGACCGTACAAGTATGCCGAATCGTCAAAACGGAAATTTCACGACATATTGCACTCTTTGTTTTGGTTTATTTGCTCGCCGTAGCAAGTTTTGACCGAGAAATTTCTGCTTTCTTTTTAGCCTTTCCCGCTGGGGTATTTCTCAGCTTTCGCCGCGCGCATATCCCGCTATTACATGCCCACTCTCTCTCGGATTCCATCGTGTCGTTTGCGCTAACATCATTCGTACTGGGAATCTTCCAGAACAGTTCGCCCATAGCAAGTTATGACCAAACAACCACGCTGACCTTCTATTTAATCGTTCTCATTGCCAGTAAAATAATGGGAGGACTCCTCGCGCAACATTTCTTCGCCTTCCCCGCAAAGACCTGGCTTCCACTGCTCCCCCAAGGGTTCCTAGTACTTTTATGCCTCCAGATGAATCCAACGTCACTCTTGTCACCTGATGGATCCTTACACATCACCGTGTTACTCGCACTTATGGCACTCGCTTTCATTTATCCAACAAGCGCGCTCCTGTGGGCGAAAATAAAAAAAGACCCGCTGGCAAACCATAGGCCGTCCAGTCGGGTCATATAAGATCTCTTTTATGGGGTTGCGTTTACTGAAAAATTCCCGTCATCGAAAATGATTGCTGAATGTATTTTTCAGACACACCATGATCTGCTTTGTTGCCCCTTGAACCAACCTCTAACACATACCGAAAGCGCCCGCTTTGATTCTTCAACGGGACCCCCAACCCAAAACTTGCCCCGACCTCATTGACTTGCTTCCCACTGGGTGTTGTCAGATATAACGATCTATAATGGAGCCCCGCGTTAATTTCCCACCGACGACCCTGTGTTAATGGGTCAGGACTACCCGTGCGCA
The DNA here is from genome assembly GCA_047619225.1 of Candidatus Latescibacterota bacterium. Lineage (GTDB taxonomy): Bacteria > Latescibacterota > UBA2968 > UBA2968 > UBA2968 > JABIFK01. Next base: position 4,467 of record JBLHJX010000164.1, on the reverse strand, counting down.
TCAAACCACCGACACTCAGATCCCAAGTATTAAACCGACCAGTCTCGGTCTTACGCCATTGCCCATACTCCAAATCCAATGCTGCCAACCACCGATACCCCGCCTGGTAGATCGCTCCTGCGCCAATTAAAGTGGGCAATTTCACTTGCTTCTGGGTTTCAATGTTAAGATCTGCATTCACTGAAACAAAGCGCGTCGTTAACGTCGTGCGCTGGCGTATATCTTGGCCGATCTGAATATTGCCGCCAAAGCTTAGTTTTGGCGAAGGCCGATACACCATGCCCAAAGCAGGCACCCAACCTCTGTGTGTTCGGGTGATGTCATCACTCGAAAAAAAGACGTTCTGACCAAAGAATGTTTTTGTCCACTTTTCATTAAACGTGCCCAACGCGACCCAGTCTACCCGCACCCCCACATAAAATTGCTGACCAAAGTGTTGTGCCACGCCCAACGAAACCGCCTGAATACCACCCGAGGCATCCAAAGACATGGCATAGCCTAAATCCCCAGTCCCAATGGTGTCAATTGCACCAAAGTCCATATCTGTAAGGGGTTCCAAACCCAGCCCGAAAACAAATCCGGTTTTAAAAGGGATAATGATGTGGAAACCACCCACATCGCCGTCATTGATGGCACCAAGCCCCGACAAGAACCGCCGCTGTGTCACAAATTGGGCACTCACCGAAGATTTCCGAAAGCCTGCCAACAATGCAGGGTTATTGGTGGAAAAGTTCGCCCCATCAACCAACGCCCGCCCCGCCCCGCCCATGGCACGTGTACGCGCGTCAATGCGACGAACAGAGTTTCCCAACCCATCAAAAGAAAAAATAGAATTGGCAGAGACCTGAGAAAACCCTAACAGGCCAAATAACAACAAGAGAACGCATTTCTTAACAGGCATCATTGTCAAAACGAATCCTTTGATAAAATATAATGCAGCCTAAAGTTCGGGAGGTGTTGAATAAATGATATTTAAACGTGCATCACGAATGACCAACCAGGTAAAGTCTATAGGTGTCCCAACCGCACGAATAGCCACCCCTTGATTGATCTGCGCACCAGAAGTCCAGCCCTGAATAAGTGACTGGTTAAATACAACCTTAACTGTTGTAGTCGGATTGACTTCCGCTTGTGTATTGTAGATCGTATAGGTTGTATCATCGACAGCCGTTTCAAACTCAACATGGTACATTTCAAAGGGGAGTGCCGTAAAATAAGAATGATCCAGATCCAAATCCAATTCCAACTCCGCAGAATTGACTGTGGCGCCTCGCGGGATGCTGGACGGCATAGTAAAATTTAGAATAGAGCTGTAAAACGTTCCCTTGGATACAATCAACAGTTCTTTTCGCGGGCCACCATCAACCCGCCGCCCCCAATAAGTATCGGCCGCGGCCCCTACCCGAAAAGTGTCGGAAACACCGCCGACCCGATAAGGCACCACAAGTTGAGGTTGTCGGCCCAAAGCCGAAATCGTCAGACCTTCGCGAGTCACAATGTCCAACAAGAAGTCACCGATGCCATCTGGGGCAACCATAAAATCGAGTTGGGGTGCTGATGCATCTGCCAAACGTGCCGCATCAAAGTAAGATATTGGCAGATCTATGACCAGCGAGGTATCACCTGAGACCTGTCCTGTAGCCCCCAATATAAAAGATGCAGGAAAAACGCGCTCTGACCGCGTGAGCGAATCAACAAATGTTTGAATTTCTCCCCATTCTTGGTCGGGTTGTAAGATCACGACCTGTGCCTGATTGATCAAACGTTCACCGCGCAACCCCAATTTAACAGAAACAGCATCGGCGACAAAATCGGCGGCACTTCCGCCAGCCAATTGAGCTAACGAATCAACAGGAATTCGAAAACGGAACAAACTCTGAAATTGAAACCCATTCATTTGCCCAGTCAAAATCTCTTCGCGTTGCCCCAAAATAATGGGCAGCAGCACCTCTTGAAAAGATGCGCCCGACTCAAGGCCTATGGCTGGAACCGTAACGACCTGCCCAGGATCTCGGCCTAATAAAACCCGCCCAGCAGGACTGCTTTTTTCGGTACTACACCCAAACAATGCCAAACATAATATCACATACAAACCTATAAAGCGATGCATGAACACCCTTTCCCTGTCAAAAACAAGACCCATTATTTTTTTAAAAAAGCGATAAAATTGTGCGTGCCACTTGAACGCACGAAAGCGTCAAACGTTTCCATCTTATCGGTCAATCGCGCGTTGAATGCCGGGAAGAAAATAATCTTTACAAACTGCCTCCCAGCTCATTTGCGTGGCCAGAGCATAACCATCTTGCAAGAGCGCGAGTCGATCACTCTCCGAATTTGGCAATCTGTCCATAATTTCCCAGGCAAGCGATTCACCACGTGTCGCTTCTAAATGATTGCGCTCTGCCAAACCAATGCTGCGTGTGTCTGCAAATTCACCCCACCCGTCCAGTGAGGTATAGTCGCTAATCACCACGTTTCTGGTTTCGTGCCCCTTTGTCACACGTTTCAAAAAACCACAGCACCCACACACCGAACTGGGTACACAAATAGCCCCAAAACTAAGGGGTTCCAAAACAGCAATTCCAAACGGCTCGTAAATAGACTGGCCAAACTCCAAATCGGTACCTTTGCGCAAATCCATAAAGGTCATGTCTTCAGACATGCGCTGCCCACAACTTTCGCGATCCCAACCAAATTGATTGACCAAAATCGCCCGAATAGCCTTTGCTTTGCCATTAAACGCTTCCATTTCGGCCCAGATATCTGCCTCTGGGCCAACCAAATCAGGTGCTCCCAATCGGTGAGAGACAGGCCATCCATAAGCTTGTTCCATTTCTCCGATATCCTGTGCGGAGCGTTTCCCATAAGCCGATGTCAGTACATAAAACACGCCCGTTCGATTTTGGGCAGCCATGAGATTATCTACGTGTTCCAATACCCGAAGGTCTCGCCACAAGCCTTTGCTCACAACAGGTCGGGTGATGTGTGTGATAACCACATCGGGCTCATGCCCCAACAGCTGCAAGGAATAAGCACGCATGCGCTCCCACGCAGCCAACCTTTCATCTTGTCCTATATCAACGGCAGGCAATCCATTATAAACCAGATCAATGGGATAGTCGCGAAACGACGGGCCCAAAAACCGCAATTCATCTACAACCGGATCACCCACAGCAAAAATACCGTCACAATAATGGGCTTTTTCGACCAATGCATGTCGATAATAATTCGACTGATCCCCAAAAGCGTCAGTTACATCCCTACCTTGTTCAAGGGATGTCCATAATGTGTTATAAAACATTGTGTCATGCCCTGGGGCATTCTCGACAATGCTACGCATAGTCGTCACTTCATGGGCATAAAAAATCGCTCGAAACCTGAGATCGTTGACCATCAACGTTTTCAGTAAGAGCGGCATGCCCATATACTCATGCCCCAAGACAACATGCGGCCCCTTGGACCGCCCCAACAGTGCGATAATGGCGTCATAAGCTGCTTCGGCACAATGCACATACAGTGAATAATCGTCAATGTCTTCATACCGATCAGACGATAATCCATAATGCTGATATAAGTTATATTTGAAATTCCGAATCTTTCGCGGGTTCACATCCGCTGCATCTACCAAAAGAACTTCAGCTTCTGCGCCACGACCCAAGCGCCGTTTGCCATAGACCAAATTAACATTGTGCTCAATTTCAACGGCCCGCAAGAGATTGGCAACACGTCCTTCGCCCGTGCCGTCAAAAGAAGAGAAAATCACTTCACCTTCGCGAGCCAACAAAACAGCATCGTTGGGATGTGTCAGAGGCCCGACCAAAATAGACCGCTGAACCGCTTTTTGGTACGCTTTTGCGGTAAGCAGGCCTTCTAAAACCGACCCAATGCCCCCAACCTTCTGAACGGCTTCATGGGTTGCATGAATGATTGTCATTTAATGCACTTTATCGATAATAATGTCAGCATTCAGCGTTCCCGGAGCAACGGGGTTGGATTCAAAAACCCCTTCCATATCACCTGCTTGCGCGGGTCCCACTTTGCCATCTTGATCTATTTTTACGGCTAAATACAACGCATCGAGGCTCTTTAAATCGACTTCTTGGCCTGGCATCATCCCAGTATCAGCTTGCGTGAGGGTGTAGGCATAAGGGAATGTAGGCAATGGCATGCGCTTAATAGCTATTGGCGGCCCAGACGGTGCAGGCCGTGCAATGAGGTACAAAACGGCTTGTTTGGGCAAGCGACTGACAAGAGACGGTTCAATTCGAATAGTGCCACCAATGACGACCTCACCAACGGGTTTGTTGCTTTGCTCTGACGTTGGTGCTGGATGATTGGCCGGCATTTGGACCGGCTGTGGCGGTATAGGTTGCGGGTGAGACCCTTCTTCATAATTTTGGTGACACCCCAACGCACAAAGTACAAAAAAACACAACGTTCGTTTCAACACTCCCAAACCCTCCCTAT
>JBLHJX010000163.1:0-11636 GCA_047619225.1 Candidatus Latescibacterota bacterium | reverse complement strand
CTGGATTTTGGCGATGTCGCTCAAGATGGTCAGGCTGTGATGATTTTGAGTGGGTGGGTCGATTGGGCCGATGGCAGTACGTTTTTGAATGTGGGGCAACAAAACCCTGAGGGTTTGATTTTGCCCTATTTGCAGGTTAAAAATGCAAAAGGTGAATGGGAGACTGTGATTGCAGATATGGGTCTTCCTGCAGGCAAACCCAAGACCATTTCCGTTGATTTGTCGGACAAGTTTTTGAGTGCGTTGCGACAGGTGCGCATTGTGACCAATTTGTGTGTATATTGGGATGAGATTTTTTTGGGTGAAGATCCAAATGCACCGTTGGTAGAGCTGACCGAGATGTTTCCCAAGACGGCTCATTTGGGTTTTCGAGGCTTTTCAGAGGTTGTGATTCACCCCCAGCGCAAACAGCCCGAATATTTTGTGTACAATCACTTTCGTCCCTTTGATGATTGGAACTGGAACCCCACACCGGGGATGTATACGCGCTTTGGCCAGGTGCAAACACTTTTAGCAGGTGTGGATGATTTGTTGGTGATTATGGGGTCGGGCGATGAATTGCAGTTGGCGTTTGATGCTGATTTGTTGCCTGAGTTGGCCACTGGCTGGCGGCGCGATTTTTTGTTGATGGTAGATGGCTGGGCTAAAGATGGCGATGCCAATACAGCATTTTCGCAAACGGTGGAACCCTTGCCTTATCATGGGATGCCACAATATCCTTATGAAGCACCGCACGCTTTTCCAAGTGACGGTATACACCAACGTTATTTAGAAATATACAGTACACGTCCGGCACTACGCCTGATTCGCCCATTGTATCTACAAGAGAATCGCATTGTTTTAGCACCTTAAGGGTGTTTGTGGCTTTCTTTATGCTTTCTGTCTGAATAGTTTTTAGGAGGAGTCGATGGACTCGGAAACACCAGGTAGTCGCAGAAAATATGTGCCTGCCGTTGGTGACAGGCTGAAGAAGCTGCTGTTTGTGGTTTTTGGCTTGTTTGCTTTACTGGCCATCAATTCGGTTTATTTGGTAGGTGTGACGGTGATGGAAGCGGTTACGGAACGCACCTATCAAAATTGGTTTTATATGAACATGTTCATTGTGCACTTGTTGTTGGGTGTATTGATCGTTTTACCCATCATTGTTTTTGGTATTGCACACATTAAGAATGCCCACAACCGGCGCAACCGGCGTGCGGTTAAGGTGGGTTATGGGTTGTTTGCTGCAGCACTCATTCTTTTGGTGAGTGGCATTGTGTTGACGCGGTTAGAAGGCGTTATTGTTGTCAATGATCCAGCAGTTCGTTCTATGGCTTATTGGGCACATGTGATTGCGCCGATTGTGGCTGCTTGGTTGTTTGTGTTACACCGTTTGGCGGGGCGACGTATCAAATGGCGCATTGGTTTGCGCTGGGGAGCTGTGGCTGCTGTGTTTGGTGTTGTTATGCTGATTTGGCAAGCCCAAGATCCTCGGGCTTGGAGTGTGGTGGGACCCAAGTCGAGCGAGCAATACTTTTTTCCTTCTCTGGCGCGTACAGCGACAGGTAATTTTATTCCCGAACGTGTGTTGATGAACGATCAATATTGTAAAAAGTGCCACGAAGACAACCACCGTGATTGGGCCAATAGCGTGCATCGGTTTAGTTCGTTTAACAATCCGCCGTATTTATTTTCTGTGCGCGAAACCCGCAAGGTGTCTTTGGAGCGTGATGGTGATGTGCAGGCGGCTCGGTTTTGCGCTGGGTGTCACGATCCTGTGGTGTTTTTCTCGGGTAAGTTTGATGATCCCAACTTTGATGATGTGAATGATTCAACATCTCAAGCAGGCATTACATGCACAGTGTGTCATGCCATTACACATTTGAACAGTGCACGTGGCAACAGTGATTATACCATTGAAGAACCCATTCACTATCCCTTTGCTTTTAGCGACAAGCCCATGTTGCAATGGGTCAACCAGCAGTTGGTGAAGGCCAAACCTGAGTTGCACAAGAAAACATTTTTGAAACCATTGCATAAAAGTGCAGAATTTTGTGCTGCTTGTCACAAGGTGCATTTGCCCAAAGAGCTCAACAAATATAAATGGCTGCGTGGACAAAACCACTATGACGCCTATCTTTTGAGTGGCGTGTCTGGTCATGGCATTTCGAGCTTTTATTATCCACCCAAAGCCACGCACGATTGTAATACGTGCCATATGCGTTTGGAAAACTCGAGTCAGTTTGGAGCCAAAGATTTTGATGGGTCGGGTGAGACCAAAGTACACAATCACATGTTCCCAGCGGCCAATACGGGTATTCCACATATTTTGGATTTGCCAGATTGGGTGAATGAAGCACATCGCAAGTTTAATGACGGTGTGATGCGGCTTGATATTTTTAGTCTTAGAGAAGGTGGGCAAGTCGATGGTAAGCAGTTTGCACCCTTGCGCCCCGAGGTGCCAGCTTTAATGCCTGGCAGCTCTTATTTGCTCGATGTGATTATTCGAACGATGAAAATGGGGCACTTGTTTACGCAAGGTACATCAGATTCAAATGAGATTTGGCTTGATATCTTAGTGACTTGTGGTGATGATGTGATTGGGCGCAGTGGTGGAATGGGCAAAGACAACGCGGTGGATCCATGGTCGCATTTTGTAAATACATATGTGCTGGATCGCCACGGCAATCGTATTGATCGGCGCAATGCACAGGATATTTTTGTGCCATTGTACAACCACCAAATTCCACCAGGTGCTGCCGATGCGGTACACTATTTGTTGAATGTGCCCAAAGATGCTCAGGCACCCATTAAAGTTGAAGTGCGTTTGCAATATCGCAAGTTTGATACAATTTATATGAAGCATGTTTTTGGGACTGATTATGTCAATGAATTGCCCATCATAACCTTGGCAAAAGATGAACTGATATTTCCTGTGACGGGTGTGGATGTGGCGGTTCAAAATGCACCATCATCTATTGTGGAATGGCAACGTTGGAACGATTATGGTATTGGGCTTTTGCGCAAGGGTGGCAAAAGCAAAGGTGAACTGCGCCAAGCTGAGACAGCGTTTGCACAGGTGGAGGCTTTGGGACGGCCTGATGGGCCTTTGAATTTGGCGCGGGTTTATATTCAACAAGGCACAGTGGAAGACAAAGCAATTGAAGCTTTGCAACGGGCTGCAAGTTTTGATCCACCCGCACCGCCTTGGTCGGTGTCTTGGTTTACGGGTTTGGTGAATAAACAAAACGGGTATCTCGACGAGGCCATTGCCAACTTTAAGAGCATTGTAAATGGCGATGATGAAGAGACGCGTCGGCGCGAATTTGATTTCAGCCAGGATTATAGGTTGCTCAATGAACTGGGGCAGACGATTTATGAACGGGCCAAACAAGAGCGTGGTGAGGTTAATAAGGCTTTGCAAGAGGCTTTTTTACATGAAGCATTGGGTTATTTTGATCGGGCGTTGAAATTGGACCCTGAAAATATGACAGCGCATTATAACTTAAGCCTAATTTATCGACAGTTGGGTGATCACGAAAAAGGCAAAACGCATTTGGCATTGTATCAAAAGTACAAACCCGATGACAATGCGCGTGATCGTGCTTTGGTTTTGGCACGCAGCAAAGATCCTGCTGCCAACCATGCGGCTGAGGCGGTGGTGATTTACGATTTGCGTCGCGGCGGGACCTATGAAATGACCCTACCACGCAAAGCAGAGTCGTTTGAGCTCAAGCCCTTGGTGAACGTGGCTGGCACTGTAGCAGATGCACAACGGAGGAATTGATTTTGAATACCCAAGAGACCAAAGAAGAACCAACTGAAGATATGGATGCATCCGAAGAGGAGTGGGTTTCAGAAGACGATACTATTATTGGCAAGGCATTTAAATGGTCGTTGGTCGTTATTGCGGGTCTTCTTGTTGTGGTCGCCGTTGGATATTATGCCATGCGTGACGTAGAAGAAACAAAACCCGAACAGGTCATAGAAGCCACTGCGCCCGAAATGGTTACCCGGGAAATATCAGTCCCTCAGGTTACCTTTACCAATATCACTCAGACCGCGGGCATTGATTTTGTCCATTTTAACGGCGCTTATGGGGATAAATTTTTGCCAGAAACGATGGGTGGCGGCACAGCTTTTTTTGATTATGACAATGATGGTGACCAGGACCTTTTGTTTGTTAATTCATCACCTTGGCCGCATCGCCCCCCAGCCAACCCCAAACCCACGATGGCACTGTATCAAAACAATGGGGTAGGGCAATTTGAAAACGTGACCCAGCAGGTCGGATTGGATGTGAGTTTCTATGGCATGGGTGTTGCCATAGCAGACTATGATGGCAATGGATGGCCGGATATCTTTTTTACAGCTGTGGGGAAGAATCACCTGTTTCACAACCAAAAGGGCCGTTTTACAGATATAACCGATCAAGCCGGAGTTGCTGGGCGAGATCAGGAATGGAGTTCAAGTGCTGGATTTTTTGATTATGACAACGATGGTGATCTTGATCTGTTTGTAACCAACTATGTACGTTGGTCCAAAGAGATTGATCAAAAAATAGATTTCCGTCTAACCGGTGTGGGCCGTGCCTTTGGTCCTCCACAAAACTACGAAGGCTCTTTTCCTTATCTTTACCGCAACAATGGCGATGGCACGTTTGTCGATGTGTCAGCTGAAAGTGGCATAAAACTTGAGAACATTGCAACAGGTGTACCTGAAGCAAAATCGCTGGCATTGGCAATTATTGATGCAGATCAAGATGGTTGGTCCGATGTATTTATTGCCAACGATACCGTTAGGAATTATTTCTTCCACAATCAGGGAGATGGCACATTTGATGAAGTTGGCGAACTTTATGGTTTGGCTTATGGCCCTAATGGCAATGCCACTGGCGCAATGGGTGTCGATGTTGCACATTTTCGTAATGATCAAAATTTGGGCTTCATGATTGGCAACTTTGCTAATGAAATGACTTCTGTCTATGTCAGTCAAGACGATCCATCCTTTTTTGTTGATGATGCCATCGGCGAAGGCATTGGCGCAACCAGCCGTCGTGCGCTCACATTTGGGCTATTTTTATTTGACTATGATCTCGATGGCCAACTTGATATGCTTCAAGCCAATGGTCACATCGAAAATGAAATCAACAAAATGGATCCCAGCCAAACATTCAAACAAGCTGCGCAACTCTTTTGGAATGCCGGACCGAATCAAAGGACTGGGTTCATTTCTGTTGAATCAACAGGAGATCTGGCCCAGAAGATCGTTGGTCGTGGTGCTTCTTATGCCGATATTGATGCGGATGGTGATCTCGATGTGGTTTTGACACAGATAAGTGGGTCTCCCTTGTTGCTGCGCAATGACCAAAAACTCAAAAACCACTGGTTACGTGTTAAATTGGAAGGCCATTTTCCCAATCAAAATGCCATCGGTGCTTGGGTCGAATTGAAGACAAACGATAAAATCCAACGACGTCAAGTGATGCCCACACGCAGTTACTTGTCCCAGGTCGAACTCCCCATTACATTTGGAATGGGGAATGCCACAGATGTTTTGTCTTTGCAGGTCATCTGGCCCAATGGAGAAAAGCAGATGGTACCTGTTTCAGAAATTGACCGCGAAGTGATCGTTAAACAATTAAATTGATTTTATGCGTATATTGAAGATAATACATAGATGTCTCAATATCTATTTGAGGAATTCGCGTGACCCAGGTTTTAATTGTAGACACCCATCCTGACAGCAAAAAACAGCATGTCATGTCACAGGGTCTGGTTCAGTGTTTAGAAAATATGCCAGAGGTGACAACACGTTTACATCAAACTCTCTGGTCAAATGATGAGGCATCACACGCTAACTTGCAAGCGGATGTACTGATTTATTTCCCACCCGTGCATCCCAAACTTGGTACCCTGGATCTGGCACAGAGCAAAGACATTCTATATGCGGCTGCGCAGGCCAATATCGGTCACGCAATTGTCATTTCCAGTGCCGAAATCTATGGTCCAAGACCACACAACATCGGGTATCTGCCCGAAACGCGCCCACGTACCTACAGTGGTAAAAACGCTATTGCGAAACAATGGATTGCTCTTGAAGAAATTGCAGAAAGCGCATTTAAAAAGGCAAAACTCACACTTTTGCGTCCGGCGCCTGTATTGGTTCCCAATGGCAATACCTACTTCAGTCGTTTGTTAGGTGGCGGTCTTTCTGTTACGTTGCCGGGTCACGATCCGCTGTTACAATTGCTTTCTCCCAAAGATTGGGTTGAAGCGATTTGCTTGGCCATTCAAAAAAGTGCAGGAGGCATCTATAATGTTGCTCCCGATGGGGCTATTCCTTTGCGCAAAGCACTTAAAATGGCCAGAACGCGTCGTTTGACTGCTCCCAAATTCCTTCAGGGTCTGGTGCGCAGGCGACCTGTCGATCAACTGGATTTTGTACGATATGCCTGGACAGTATCCAACCAAAAGATCAAAACCGAATGGGGTTTTAAACCTCAGCACACCTCGGCAGAAGCCCTATGCGATTTTGCAGAGCAACAAAATGGCAAGCCCACTCTGTTGCCTAATTCACTAGATTTTGATGCATACGGCCTCGACAAAAAATACGTTGAAGCTTATCGTCGCACCCTTTTTCCGTTCTTGCGCTACGCTTATTGGCGTATTGAACACACTGGCATTGAAAATATTCCATCAAAAGGGCGCGCCGTTTTAACCGGTGTACACCGTGGCCTCATGCCGTTGGACGCAGTCATAACCTTTCTATTGGTCGTCACCGAACGTCATCGATACACGCGGTTTTTGATACATCCCACCCTGATCAAATTTCCGTTTCAGTTTAATTTCATGACCAAATTGGGTGGCATGATCGCGTGTCAGGAAAACGCCGATTACGTGCTTGAACGCGACGAAGTGTTGGGTATGTATCCCGAAGGTATTCACGGTGCCTTCACATATTATCGCGATGCTTACAAATTGGGTAAATTTGGCCGCGACGAATATGTAAAAATAGCCTTGCGCAACCAGGCCCCCATTGTGCCCTTTGTCACAGCAGGTACACCCGAGATTTTTCCAATTTTTGCAAAGCTCAACTGGCGATGGTGGAAACGCTTCTCGCTTTGGCCTTGTTTTCCCATTGCACCACCGTTTCCATTTTTGCCCATTCCTTTACCCTCAAAATGGCATGTTCAGTTTCTCGAACCTGTTCATATTGAAAAACAGTATGGCCCCGAAGCCGCCGATGATCCTGCAATAGTTAAAGAAATTTCACAAGATATCCAAATGCGTATGCAAACCGCTTTGGATGATATGGTTAAACGTCGCAAACATATTTTTTGGGGTTCAATTTTTAAAGAGACGACGGCCTGATGGCATTTTGGAAAAACCTGCGACGCATGCGGCACCTCATCCGTGTTGTCGGGCGACACTTATCTTATCACCTGTTAGGGCCGTATATCACGCGCCGAAATTGGTTGGTCACGCGTTTTCCTGATGCAACACTGTCGGGGCCTAAGCGATTGCGTATGGCGCTCGAAGAAATGGGCGGCACCTTTATTAAATTCGGTCAAATGTTGGCATTACAGCCCGATATTCTACCCTTTGCTTATTGCCGAGAACTGGGTGATTTACTTGACCGGATTGCCCCTTTTCACTACCGCTTTGTTGAGCAAGTATTCCAAGAAGATTTCGGTCAAACACCCGAAGAGATATTTGACACCTTCAATCGCAATCCGATATCAACCGCTTCCATAGGGCAGGTGTATGTTGCAACACTAAGTGGTCGCAAAGTGGCTGTCAAGGTACGTCGACCGGCTGTCGAGGTCGAGTTTATTGGCGATGTCAGTCTTATGACAACAACCCTTCGCCTGATACGTGCTTTGCGTGTGACACCGCTCTACTGGATGCTTGAACCTATGAGCGAGTTTGTATCGTGGACAAATGAAGAACTCGACTATCGTTTTGAAGCTCGTTATATGGGCCAACTTAGAAGCAACGCCCGAGAAAATGTATGGGAACATGTACCCGCTGTATATTGGGAATACAGTACCCATCGCATTTTGGTCACTGAATTTTTAGAAGGTGTTACCGTACTGACTTTTTTACGGGCATTTGAATCTGATGATCACGTGCGCGTAAGTGAGTTAAAACGCAAGGGGTTTGAGCCTGAAGCCTTTGCACGACACATTATTGACAATTTTTTGGGCGACGCCTTTCGCTTTGGGCTGTTTCACGCCGATTTGCATCCCGCCAACTTGATGATTTTGTCAGGTAACATTGTCGGATATGTAGATTTTGGTATTACTGGGGTGCTCAGCAACTATTCACGCCAACATCTTATTAAAATGACGTTGGCGTATACCCGAGGAGATCTAGACAGCATGGCTGAAGCATTTTTGCAGGTGGCCGAATGGGATGCAACGTCTGATATTGAGGGGTTTCACCAGGGCCTGCGCGAATATGCCCAAGAATGGTATGGTGGTAAGGGCACCAAATCGCGTCTTCAAAAAAACTTTACGCTGGTTATGCTCGACATGCTTCTGTTGTCGCGTAAAACCAATATTTGGCCAGAACGTGATGTGATTAAGTACATCCGATCTTCCATTGCCATCGACGGGCTGATCACCCGTTTTGCCCCCGGATTTGATGTGGGGCACTATCTTGAAACTGTGTGCAGTCGCTTTCTAAAAGTACAAGCGCGCGCACAAATGATGTCACCCAATCGTTTGATGGCAATGACCCAAGCCAGTGGCAATCTCTTACGCGATGGTGCCTATCGTGCCAGCCGTTTTATTCAGCGCTTGGCATCGGGAAATCTGCCCATAGAAATAGGGGATAAAGAGGGCGAATCGAATCGTATCATTCGGTCACGCGCCCTCCATTTATCAGCCGTATTGTTGGCGATGCCTGTGCTCATGGTCATGACTGGGGAACCCTCTGTTATGGGTATTAATTTTTTTACAGCTGAACTCATTGTTATGGGTGTCACTGGACTTTTGTTGATGAACACCATTCGCAAACTGATGTAGGTTGCTTTAGGAACAAAATGCCAAACAAAGTCTTGAAACCCTCACAAAAAACAGCGTATGATCTGCGTAATCGGGAAATTACGCAGATATTGGACGTGCTGAAGTCCAATTGTTTGCGTCAGGGCACAACATCGTCTGGTGTGGACGCTTCGGCTTTGCTGGCATTTCGCAATACCCTCGACAAATTGGGTCAGGGTTTTGCTGTTTTTGGTCGCTACTTGGCCTGTCGTGCCGATTTGTTTCCAATTTCAAATTGTTTGGCATTTGGAAGCATCACCGATGTCGCCCGACCCACGCTGTTTGAAAATCTGGGCGTTTTCTTTCACGCACAAATAGGTCGTCCCCTACTTGAAGTGTACGAGGCCTTTGAGCCCGAGCCCTTTCAGGTATGCACGCTCTACCAACTGCACTGTGCGCGTATGCACCGTGGGGTAGATGTGGTTGTCAAAATCCAGCACCCCGACGTTCAAGATAGGCTCAATGAGGTTTGGCGCCATCTCAGTAATCTGGAATGTGTCTGGGTGGCATTGGGTTTTGCGCAGGAAACCTTTGCCGATGTTGTCGCACACTTTAAATCCACGCTCACCATTCAAATGGATTTTTTGAGCGAAAGAGAAAATTTGCTTGTACTCAAAGACGATTTGCAAACATCCGAGTGGTGTCGCGTTCCCACTGCTTATCCGATGTTGTGTGGGTCCAAAGTATTAACCATTGAAGGGTTTGGTGGTTGCTTAAACCAAACCCAGCAATCAGACGCAGGTGAAAAGCGCCTCATACTGGCCCATTCGCTTTGCGCGGGTTGGTTGCAGCAAGTATTTCACGGGCGCGTTTTTACAACGGCCGCTGATCTTGATCACATTGTGAGCTTGCCAAATGAAACGGTTGTGTTTCTAAGTGGCCCTTTTTTTAAACTCAGCAGCAACACACGGGAAAATATCGGGGCTTATCTTACTGCATCGGCGCAACACGACCCCGAACAAGCCTGTCGAAGCTTGCTTCTTGAAATGGAAGCCACGCCATCTGCTTGCGACGAAAAAACACTGCGTCATCTGTTTCGCCAGGTGGTACCTTTTCGCGATGGTGGGTGGGGCAACATCGGTGTTCAAGATAGTTTGCCCGAACATATTTTTGTGCATTGGCGTTTGGTCACAGAACATGGCTATCGACCGCGTACGGAGCTGCTCAATTTTCTCTGCGGTTTATTTCAGGTTAGTGCTTCAGCGCATCAACTCGCACCTGATGCCGATCCGTTTAACGATGCGCTCATCGCGTATCAAGAGCGACTCAGAAACGATCAATTTCAGACCGCATTTGCCACAGAACAGTGGTCTGATGCTCTGGATAAATACGCAGGATCTTTTTCGGAGTTGCCCCAGAAAATTGATTCCTTGCTTACTCAAGCCGCAGATGGCGACTTAACATTACGTTTTCACATTCAAGAAGCAACCGAACATCGTCACATGCGCAACACATCATCCGTGGCTATTTCGCTTCTGCTTTTGCTTGTCGCTGTCGTCCTTTTGGTCTATCATCTGACACAATCGGGCATTACCATTGTGTGGCTTGAAAAAATGGGCGCAGTGGTTTTTATAATGATTGGAAGCGTTTTGCTCTGGATCATTATGCGCTCAAAAAATAGCAAGAAATAACACGCATTATTTCGATATTTCGATATTTTCACCCGTCAACAATCCGCCCCAACATGGGAGGTGTATAGATGCGCGAGTTCACCAAATCAACCCTAAGCCTGGCTTGGGCAGTGCCACTGTTTGGTGCCAAACAGATCATCAATCTTGTTACCCATCCGACACAGCCTACCCAAACGGCAACCGAAGCCTTTGATGCCGCTACACTGGCGACGGGTTCACAGTTGGGTGATATGATGCAAAGTATGTTTCAGGTCGGTGACGATATGCAGCGGGAAGTGACCGATATGATGTTGAACATGCTCGACCCACGTCGCACCGCCAAAACAACTTCGGAAATCATGGCATGGTCTTTAGAAATGGTCAAAAGCCTTGGGCCAAGTAAAGACGGGCGTTTGGCTTGGCAAGAGTTGCGCAACAAACTAACGGTGTTCAATCTGGTCTACCAGGTGCCCAAAACGCTCAATTTACCCGATGGGCCACCCTACCCCCCATTGTCGGAACTTGTCGAACGCGCTTATGCACTTGATGCGTATCCGTCGTTGTGGGCCGTTGAGGGGTTGGGGCACTATTATGGCGATACGTTCTGGACGCGCAACATTGTGCCGCAAAATGCGCTCACTGAGACTGAAGGTGTGAGGGATGGCAGTCTGACAATGCTCCACGCGGGAGTGGGCATGGCCATTGCGCAGCATTTTTTGCGGGGCATCAATCATCTGAGCTCACATTCTGATATTCGCCAGGCGCTCAAGCAAATCATTTTGCTGTGCAAAGAAAATTCAAAACCCGGATATGAGGGCGCTGCCATCGAATCTCTGGGGTTGATTTCACGCAGTGGTGCATTTTATGGCGACACCCGGCCCGATGAAATGGTTCAGATCATCAGCCATCTGTTAGAAGAAATGGACCCGGAAGCCTACGGATATTTTTGGCACGGCGTGGGACGTTCTATCTATTTTTCGCCCAACAATTTTTTGCCC
>JBLHJX010000162.1:0-11671 GCA_047619225.1 Candidatus Latescibacterota bacterium | reverse complement strand
GGCATTTCGGGGATGTGGAGGCAGATGTCGTCGTCGAGAGCGAGGTGGCTGTTTTGGGCGAGGAGGAGGATACAGGCGGCGGTGAATTGTTTGGAGGTTGAGGCGATATAGAAGACGGATTCGGGGGATATGGTGATTGTGTTTTCGAGATCTGAGAGGCCGTACTCTTTTTGATACATGATGTTGCCATCTTGTATTACTGCGAGTGCGCAGCCGGGGGTTTGGTTGGTGTTCCATTTGGAGAAGAGGGTGTTGGTTTGGGTTGTTAGGTCGGACATTTTTAAGTTCTCTCTGAAAAATCAAGAATTTTATATTGTTTAAAATTGATAAAAAATAACTATGACAGTATACAAATGTTCAGTATATTTATACTGTAATCGAGCAAACAAATTGACGAACATGGTAGCATACTCCTATATTATAACATCATCGACAATTTTGCTGTTCGGAAGGAAAACTTTTATGATCACTTATATTATTGGCAATCTATTTGAATCGCCTGCACGTGTATTGGTCAACACCGTTAATACCGTTGGTGTGATGGGCAAAGGAATCGCCAAGGATTTTAAACTTATTTATCCAGAAATGTTTAAGCTGTATCAGGAATTTTGTGAGAACGGACAGCTTGCAATTGGGAAAATTTGGCTTTATAAAACATCTCAAAAATGGGTTCTGAATTTCCCTACAAAAACCACTTGGCGCAAACGATCAAAAATAGAACATATTGAGAGCGGCCTCCAGGCCTTCGTGCGTGGATATGCCCAGCGGGGCATTACCAGTATTGCCTTTCCACAGCTTGGGTGTGGAAATGGAGAATTGGATTGGGAAAACCAAGTGCGTCCTTTAATGGAAAAATATCTCGGTGAATTACCCATTGATGTTTTTATATATTTATACAAATCTGATCCCTTTGTACCAGAACATAGGGATATTAAATCAGTTGCTCAATGGTTACGTGCTGAAACTAAATCATTAGGTTTTGTTGAAGTTTGGCGTGATTTACAAAACTTAATTGGTGATGGGATTCATGTCAAAACACATACTAATCAACGATCATTTTATGTTGAATGTTTTTCTGATATTGAAGAATCAGGTATTTGTTTTCAGGCTAATAATAAAAAACAAGTTGCAATGCAGGAAGAGTTATGTGAATTCTGGGATTTAATACGTAAATACGGCTTTGGACTCTCAAACATTATGCCAGCAGGTTTGGAATCTATCAGTGACGAGTTGGTTTATTTATTTTTAAAATTGGATTATTGCCACCCTATAAAAGCCAGCACCGATTATCAAAATTTAGACTCTGACCAATCTATCGGACTTCAATGGTTGCCCAACACAGAAATTGAATTATTTAAACCTCTACCATTTGAATTACAAATCGTATCATGAACGGTCAGAAACCAGATGCTGATCAAATCATCGCGCATGTTCAACATCTCCGAACACAGCCTTGGTTATCGAAGTCTCAAAAATGGTGGCCAGAATATTTGTTCCATTTTTCTGATTTGACCAATGCTGTTAATATTCTAAAAAAGGGTCAGCTACTTTGTCGATCTGAATTAGAAGAAACTGGGCAATTAGCTACAGATATTGCCAGCCCAGATATCATTTCAGCTACGTCTTTGGAATGGAAGATGTATGTGCGATTGTATTTTAGGCCACGAACACCAACGCAATATAGCAATGAGGGATTTCGCCCTTTAAATGAACGGGTATATGGTGGTGCTCATTGCCCTGTTCCTGTTTTGTTTATTTTTAGTTCAAAACCAATTTTAATTGCTTCGGAAACGAGATTTAGCCAAGGAAATTTAGGAGCTGCTCAACCTATCGTTGGCGATACAGCTGTTTTTTTTAAGACATTGCCTTTTGAACAGATTTATTTTGAGCGCAGCAACATTGGATTATCTTCGAGTGAGAAAAGAGCTATTATCGATCATAAAAATGCAGAGGTTATTGTTCCCTCGCCTTTAGATCTCTCTAATCTTCGGGCTATTTTATGTCGTTCTCAAGCTGAGTTTGAAACATTAATATATCTATTACCGCCAGATATATACGATAGTTGGGCCGATAAAATTGGTGTTAGAAATGATCTTCCTGTCTTTTTTTCTGATTGGTCGTTTGTGGAAAGAGTGGATCTCAGTTCTTCAGAAATATCATTTCACTTTAATGCAATATCTAAAACCCCAGGACCCTTTCATGCCCGTTTAGAGATTCAAGAAACTTTTACGGGGAAAATGCTTGTTTGGAAAAAAGATGATTTTTATGCTCAAGAGCGTTTATCATTTTCTTTATCAATTCTATCTCATCCCGAAAGTTATGTTGTAAAACTTTTGTTAGATGGACAGCTGGCATACGAGAATAACTATCTTGAAAATGATGGTCTTCCCTTTTAATACCCAAACAAATTTCCCCTACTTGTTAAATCGGCCTTTAGGCCGATTTTTTTTGTTATAGTCGAATGTGATTCTGCTTCGATATAGACTCCAATCTTGTTCTTTTTCACACTTCGTAAGCCGCCCAGGTACCAGTACAACCAAGTCCCCGTCTCACATGGAGAAGCCCCTTGTTGGGTTCGGCGATGTAGCCGGATACGGAGATCATGTTTTCGGCGCCGTGACGGCAGATGGCGGCGGGGTCGCCTTGGTGATCGGCGAGGAGGGTTTTCATGGTGTCAACTGTGATGGTGCCCCAGTGGTTTTGAATGAGGGTGCGCATGCGGTCAAGGCGGGGGCAGGAGTCGGCGAGGCTGTTGGTTTCGTGGGGGGTAAATTGTGGGGTGAGATAGTGGTTGGCGTGGAGGATGCTGTCGGGGTGGGTGTCGGTGAATTGGGCTACGCCGTTGGGGCGAATTTCGATGTCGGCGATTTGGTTGTTGGGTAAACAGAAGATCATGTTGCCTGCAGAACAAGTTGGGTTTTGTTTGATGATTTTGAGGCAGTCGTTGAGGTTGTTTTGTTCGAGTGCGATGCGTTTGATGGGGTAATGGGGTAAGCCCATTTGCCAAGGGGCGTCGTAGAGGGCGTTGGCAAAGTGGGCCAGACCGTGTTGGTTCATGCCGGAGTAGCCGAGTTGGCCAGCGAAGGTAAAGAGGAGTGCGCGGGGGCGTTCGTCGGAGGGGTGGACGTGTAGGAGGATGGCGACGTCTTCGTATTCGGGGTCGAGGTCTTGGTTTTGTCCGGCGAGGGTGATGCCATTGGCGGTGGCGGAGCCGGTGAGGGCAAAGGCGGTGCAGCCTTCGGGGGGGACGCGTGCGGCTTCACCGCGTGCTTGGCATAAGAGGGCCTCGTCAAAGGAGATGTCGGCACCTTTGGCGAGGCCCTTGATTTCTTCGATGAGTGAGGGGCTTAACTTTTCGATGAGGGGTTCGAAGGCTTTTGCCTTTTGGCAAAGGTCTTGGCGTGACATGCCGGTGAGTTTTTCGATGAAGTGCAGGTATTTTTGAATGAGGTCACCGGTTTGTTGGCCGTGTTGGTAACCCATTTCGTAAGAGGTGCCGGAGACTTGGATGCGTGGGAAAGTTTGGTCGGTCATCAATTTATCCATGTGACAAACCCTCGCGATCCATCCACATACGCATGATGGTTGGGGCTCGGCGCAAGAGGAGCATATAGACGTTGCCTGTTTTGCGTTCTGCGGCCAAATGTTTTTTGCCAAAAGGTTTGAGATTGAATTTGCCAACGTTTTGTTTGAACGATGGCTCTTTTTTTTGGGTCTATTTCGATGGTGAGTACATGTTCTTGTACTTGGTTTTCTTCTTCGGCGTCGAGATCAAGTGCACGCAAAGACCAGACCGATTTTTCACCGGCGGCACAGCGCTTGGTGTATGACCCTGCACAGTGGTGCATGATGCGGCCTTCGGTGTAGAGCTGTTGTGAGGTGATGAGTTCGTGAAAGGACCATTGGATGTTGCGTTTGAGTTCGTGGTCTAATTCGGTGTGTTCAAATGCTCTAAAGCCTGATGGGGCCCATGTCTCAAAAGCCACATCCTCCATACCCGTGAGTTCTTGATGCCAGGTGTCTACTTGGCGAATGAGTTTGTTGATACTGCGGCCCTTCATACAAAAATTGGGATGAGGTGGTGGGCCTTCTTTTTCGGTACCATCGGGTTGTGGAATAGGTTGGGGTGTGAATTTTTGGTTGCGGATATAGTCGACAATGGGGTTGACGTAGCTGCCTTCAAGAAAGGTCTGATTGGCCAAAAAATGGACGACGGTTTCCCAAAAGTCTTCATTTTCAAGTTGTTCACCCAAAGGACCATTGGAGATGGTCCAAGACGGTATGCGTAGGTCACTGTTAAAGGCTCTGAATTGGGTGATGCGAAGGACTTGCACGATGGTTTGGTTCGAAGCTTTTTGTTGCAAAAAGAGATGGGCCATGCGTTGTGTAAAACGAGGTGGCCTAGGGCTTGTTGTGCATCGGGATCCCCGTCGAGGTTGTCATATAAGGTGCGAATACGGTGCGCCAAGTCTGAGAGTGTTTCGTCTTGTAATTCGCCTTTGAAGATGCGTGCAAGATGTTGCGCACGTTTGGGGTTGTGGCGAACGCTCACATCGTCAGCTTTTGGACTTTGTTCTTCAAGGAGATCTATTTCGGCTTGTCGTTGATCGGGTGTTTTTTCTAAAGATGTGCTTAAACCGTGGCGATAGCACCACAGTTTGTAAGTGGCGATGGAGCCAACGCCGAGGGTTTTGAAATGATCCTCAAGATCGGAGTTCAACTTTGTTGGGTTGAAGAGCAAAGTAGACATGATGAGGTTCCTTTATTTTTGTTTTAAAATCGGTTTTTTGATGTTCTGCCTGCGGCGCCCTACTTTTTTTAGAGACAAAAAAAGTAGGCAAGAAGACGTGAGTAATTTGAACGTCTGAAGGATCTCTCGCTGGCCGCGAGGGGCTTTAAATGTGTTCCGTGTTTTTACGAGCGCAAGCCGCCCTCACCTGCCCGCGCAGTTCCCACACCCCACCTCGCGTTCCACGCGCCACTCTTCCGACCCCTCACTACCCCACCAACTGCACAACGGCCCACACCAGAGTTTGTATGCGACAGGGGAGTTTAGGCCGAGGGTTTTAAAGTGGGGTTCGAGGTCGGGTTTGTTGAGGAGAAGGGTAGGCATGGTATATGATCCTTGTAATTTCCTTCGGGTAGGTGTCTTTGATCTCGTAATATAAGCAATTTATGCTGCTTAGACAGATGTGTAACACTTAGTATAGGCCTTATTAGATCATGACGCAGCAGATGGGTAGGATGTTTCAGGTTTGCGGGCTTGGAAGAGCGGGTGAATGAAGGGGAACGGCGGATCCTTATTTATCGTTATGGCCCACATTGGAGGGCCAATCGGTGGTGGTATTTGCCATCGGATGAATTGCTTGCACGGCTGACACCTGAGCCATGAAAGATCGTTCAGCCATTGGAACCGATCCGATCGCCTGAAGCATAAAAGAAGAAGCCCTTCATTATTTACAATGAAGGGCTTTTTAAATAAAATAGTCGTGTAATAAGATTTCAGATTGTTGGCATCAGTGCAAGTTATTTAGGAATTTGTTCCATATTGGCAAGGCATCATATTAATTGAAACTAAACTTCCTGCAATTTTTCTCGAACCCACAGGTTAAGAAGCGCTTCTTCGCTAATACCACGTTCTTCAGCTATTTGTTTCATTTGCGATGAAAGTTGATTGTCTAAAGCGTAATACTTACGTTGTGTTTTGATATCCACGTCAAATTCTGCTTCTGTTTGTTCTCCAAATTCTGTTGCGTCGTGTTCATCCCAAAAAGACCCTATTTCCGTATATGTTTGGGCATTTGAGACAGATGTTTTATCCGACATATTTGTTCCTTTCCTTTTGAGTCATATCCCGCGCAGAAACAATAATTGCACGTTTATCCAGTGTATAAACAAAAAAGACACTTAACAAGCGTTGTGCATCTGTTCTGCCAAAAGCAACATAGACGTCTTCATTCGGTCCATAACCCGTCTCTTTACGCTGGAACTTAGGTTTATTTTCTAATATTTCAATGACTTCTAATGTGTCGACATTGTGTTTCCAACGAAGCTTTTGTACAATCTCCTCAAGCCAGATAATTCTACTGATCTCCACGCCTTCTCCTTTTTCTACTCTGACTTATATCGGCGGGCTTGTTACATAACGAATATAACTCATTATTGTGCAGAGTTCAACAGGTCATATATAATCCACTACTTTCGGCAAATGATAAAGTGTTCCATCCAAAAGTGCCTGTGAAAGTGTGTAAGGATAGAACGCGGGTTATATCAGGCCAATTGAGTTTTTGCGTGGCGGGCCTCCTGCAACTGGAATGGAGGTTGGATCGAGGTCTGGCCTGCCCCTTCAATGGAGCAGCTCGTCACGCATTTTGTTTTAAGGAAACGGCATGGGCGATCTGTTAAAAACACTTGAAGAACATTCGCGAACTTGGAATGCCATTAGCCGGCAAGGTTTGGCAGATGGGATATGGTTTCATTATGTGCGCGCACGATTTCGCCGCACAGGTGATACACGTGCATTGGAATATTTGTATCCTTATTTAAGCAATGCCCGTACGCGACATCAGGCCGGGGAATGGTGGCGTGTTGAAAACGATGCAACAAGTTGGAACGGTTCGAAGCTGTTCGGGCGTTCTTGATTGAGGTCTCCTTGATGAAATGAAACGCGATCTGAATGGGCACGCACTTTCTGGGCAGCAAATTTCAGCATCTCATCTGAATAGTCGATGGTGACACACGTTTGAGCATTTTGAGTTGGTCACGTATCATGACGACTTGAATTAAGAGATACGGTTTTTGAACCGATTTAAAAAGCGAATAGTCATACTACAATCTATTCCTATTTCGAATAAATCTAAAAAAAAGCCCTTCATCACTTAATGATGAAGGGCTTTTCTATTTATGTAGGAAACTTAGGAATTTGCTTCCATATACGCTCGAAGTACGGCGTTCATTCGCGTTTGGTAAGGTTTGAAGTTTTGTTTATACCAGTCCAGAACTTCGGGTTCTACTTTGATAGAAATTTGCGTTCGTTTTAAGGGTTCAAGCACGCGTAATGTAGACATGTCACAGTCTTCGAGACGGATGGCGTCGGGGTCTGCATCAATGGCTTTTTCGATGTCTTCATCTGTCAAATTTCTGACGCGTTCCCAATCCGTGCGGGATGTTGTCCCAGTAGATTTTGCGCTCATGTGTCCTTGCTCTCCTCAATGATATAATCCTGATGCTGTTACCCCGCCAAGTGTGAATGACCGCAACCTCTAAATCCTCAATTAAGCCAATAGTTAGTTCACACATTGCACGGTGGTTTTGCGGACTTTTCACGATGAGATGCCAGTGATAAAAAATCTGGATGGCATCGTTGAAGTCAAAACCATGCGCACTGATGTTGCGTTCGTTCTTATTTTCGTCCCATTCGAATTCCATAATAGTATATACTCAAAGTATATACTATTGGCAAATTTAAATCTTTGAATTTTATCCCATTATAACTGATAACCCTTCTTGTTTAAGCCAAAAAACGGTGCTATTTTTTTAACGAGATTCGGGAGGTGAACGCGTTGCGACACGAGTCGTTAGACGGGAGAACATATCCTTTGCGACACAGATCTCTATTATTAACAGTTGGCATTGTCACCCAGTTTGGGTAAAATTTGGGTATAGAAACGGTTTTAATTTTATTATGGGTTGCAGTGCCGCTTGTGCGAATGCTTGAAGCCATAGACTGAGGGTATTATTTTGAACGAAGTAAACCAAATTGTTGATACGCCACGTGAACGTGCCATGCACATTATCCGTGAGCTTGTGTCAGGCAGACTTGAAGGCATTCCTTCCAAGGTTTATTTGATTGGATCTTGTGCACGTGGTGATGACAAGCGCAGCAGTGATATCGACATTGCAATCGAAACACTTCAACCAACGCCAAAGGCGTTAATTGCAGATATACGAGATATGCTTGAACAAAGCGACGTTCCTTTTTTCGTCGACGTTTTTGACTTTACACAGCTGGATGAAAATTATCGTACTCAAATAGAAAAGGATGGTGTGTTGTGGATCGCGCCATAATGAGATTGTCAGATGCTCGCCAAGCGCTCACCACGTTGTTTGAGCTTTGCGATTTAGCCCCGCCAACCGATGTAGAAAGAGATGCTGCGATTCAACGATTTGAGTATAGTTTTGAAACGGTTTGGAAAGCTGCACAGCAAATTCTTTTGACTGAAGGGATGGAAGCGAATTCACCGCGTTTTGCCATTCGATTAAGTCGAACGATTGGATTCCTCACAGATGAGCAAGCTGAAGATGGTTTGCGGATGTTAACGGATCGGAATTTGACGAGCCATACTTATAGGAGTACGCTTGCAAAGGAAGTTTTCAGTCGGCTTGCGGGTCATGCTCGCCTTTTGGATTCGTGGCTGAGGGTGCTTGAATCTCGTTTAGACGCAAACAGTTCTTGATTCATAGATTCATAATTATGTCAAATAAAAAGCCCTTCATCATTTACGATGAAGGGCTTTTCTGGTTTTCGGGGTATAACGTTTTTATCCTCGGGGTGTCGCGGCATTGCGAACGGCGATATGGGCATCGTTTTCGGCTTGTTGCTTTTGTTCTGGTGTCAACTTGCCCCAGCGGCGAAGGAGACAGATGCTGCCGTTGCCAAAGTTGAGCAGGCGTTGGATTTCTTCGGAAAAATCTTCGGGCAGGCCTTCGTTTGCAAGATGTTTTTCTACCATTGAGAAGATTGTGTTGAATAGATGAATAGGCGCAATCCAACATCTTCGCATGTAGACGTTGCCTGACCGCGAAGGTGTTGGGTTGTTTTGTGGTTGTTAGAGATAAAGGGATTATTGGCCTGTAATTGAATCCACATTTCTAAAGATGTGTCTCAAGCGTGTCGTGTCAGCATCGGGTAAAGGTGGGCAATCGAAGGCGGCGATGTTTTCGCGTAGGTGATCGGGGTTGCCGGTGCCTGAGAGGATGACGTGGGTGCCGGGTTCGTCGCGGCAGAAGCGGTAGGCGGCTTCTGGGATGGTGCTGGCGTTTTGGAGGAGGAAGTCGAGCGGTGCGTTGGCATCGTCGAGATCGGCGGGGTCGAGTTGGCCGCTTTCGATGAGGCCGGCGACGCATTCGCGTAGGTAGTCGGGTTGGCTTAAGGCTTTGCGTACGGCGAACATGACTTGGATGCCGATGTTGTTTTCGATGGCTTTTTTGAGGACGGTGTTGCGAGCGCTTTGGTTGAGGATGTTGTGGCCGATCATGATGACGTCCCAGAGGTTGTCTTGGGCGGCGCGTGTGGACATGGCATGATCGGTGTCTTCGTTGAACATTTCGGTGATGCCGGTGAAGCGGATTTTGCCTTGTTCTTGGGCGCGTTTGAGTACGGGGTAGATGTCGGCAACGAGGTAGTCGTAGTCTTGGGGGACAACGCCGTGGAGGTTGTAGATGTCGATGTAGTCGGTGTTTAAGCGTTTGAGGCTTTGGTTGAGACCTTCTTCGAGGGTTTGGGGGGTGACTTCTTGTCGGCGGGTGGATT
Source organism: Candidatus Latescibacterota bacterium (assembly GCA_047619225.1). Classification (GTDB taxonomy): domain Bacteria; phylum Latescibacterota; class UBA2968; order UBA2968; family UBA2968; genus JABIFK01. The sequence continues at coordinate 2,139 of JBLHJX010000162.1, read as the reverse complement.
TTTTGGTGGAGAGGATGATGGATGTTCGGTCGCGGCCTTGGAGGGCTTCGGCGACGATGGGTTCGGTGCCATAACCTTCGGCGGTGTCGACGTAGTTGATGCCTGCGTCGAAGGCTTGCTGAAGGATGGTGGCAGATTCGGTTTGGGTTTTGCCGGCGCGTTTGCCGAGTTGGCTGGGGCCGCCGCCGCCCATGCCCATGATACTCACGGTGAGGTTGGTGCGGCCGAGGGTTGTGGTTTGCATTTTTATGATCCTTTCGGGAGCGTCATTTGGGATTCAGGTTGTTGGTAAGATAGGTTGATTTTTTTATGTGTCAAATTTCCATTAACCCTTCGGGGACATACTTTTTTTCAACAGCAAAAAAAGTATGCAAAAAAGGCCGTCACTGCGTGAGGCCTTAAATGTACTTCAGTGGTTTTTACGAGCATAAACCACCCTCACCAGCCCGCGCAGTTCCCTCCCTTCAGCATATTCCATATGCCCCTTCTACACCCACCCATCTTCACCACACCAACTGCACAACGGCCCACCCACCAGAGAGTCGTGTCTGAGTCTTTTTTAAGGAAGGTTCTTTCCGTGTTTTTCCTCCTCTTGTTTTTCTGTTGGACAATCATCCAGTGAGTTTCTTTTTTGTGCCGAAGATAATTGTTGTCATTTGGCGTATAACGGTGCATCATGGGGCGAATTTCTAATGACACTTGGGTTCGTGAATTTTAGGAGTATGGCATGAAAGTTGTGATATACGGTGGCAACGGGATGTTGGGGCCGCATGTGGTGAAGGCGTTAGAAGGGCATGTGGAGATGCGGATTACAGATTTGGAGCCGTTTGAGACGCCACATGAAATGGTGCCGGTGGATATTGCAGATCCTGATGCGGTGATGCGTGCAGCAGAAGGGATGGATGCGATTATCAATTTGTCGGTGTTGCGACCGCATCGCAAGATCGCGTTTGATGTGAATACGCTGGGCAATTACAATGTGATGCGTGCGGCGGTGAAGCACGGTATTCGTCGGGTGATTAATACGGGGCCTCATTTTACGGTGGAGGGTAAGCCTTATACGGATTTTGATTATGGCATTGGCCCCGAGGTGCCGCCTAAATCGAGCACACATTTGTATGCATTATCTAAAGGGTTGGGCCAAGAGATTGGGCGGATTTTTACAGCGCATTATGATGTGTATGTGTTGTGCTATTTGTTTTTTAACTTTCAAGATCATGAAAACTTAGAATCGAGACGCAACCATCCGTTTGCGGTGTCTTGGCGTGATGCGGGTGCGGCTTTTTTACCGGGCTTGAAAATTGATTTGGATACGTTACCATCAAAATGTGAGGTGTTTAATCTCTTCACCGATTTACCGCATCGGCGATTTAACAATGAAAAGGTGAAGCGAATTTTGGGTTGGCAACCGCAGGATTTGTTGACACATACATATTTGAAATAAGGTTGGATTTATGTATTGATCTGAAAACCTTTGAAGTTTGATATTTTGTTGATACCAACATGAATTTTTTTGAGGAGTACATACGATGAAAATCTTGATAACATCAGCAGCAACACCCTTGGCACAAGCGTTGGCAAAACATTTATCCAGTAATCATCAGGTTCAGTTGACCGATTTGGTGGATGTAGACGCAGATGGTGATTTTGTAAAGTGTGGTTTAGACCACGAGGGTGAGACTGAAGATTTGGTGGATGGTGTGGATGCCATTGTACATTTGGCAACGTTGCCCGAGTCTTTAAAAAGCGATGAAGCCGAGGTGGATTTCCAAACGCGACTTACGTATAACATTTTGTTTGCAGCACGCGAAAAGAAGGTGTCGCATGTGATTTATGCCAGTTCGTTGCGTCTATTTGAAACGTGTGATGAAAATTGGAACGTGACCGAAACGTGGGCACCACGCCCGACGCCAGAGGCAGATGTGATGGCGCCGTATTTGGGTGAATTTACCTGTCGTGAGTTTGCACGCGAAAATTCAGTGCGGGTGACGTGTTTGCGATTGGGTGATGTAGGTGGTACGGGGACGGATGCCTTGGCGATGGATGATGCGGTCAATGTGATTGAAAAAGCATTGGAAAAGCCTGGTTCCATGTGGCGGGTTTTACATGTGCAATCTGATGTACCCAATGCACGGTTTC
>JBLHJX010000161.1:0-11686 GCA_047619225.1 Candidatus Latescibacterota bacterium | reverse complement strand
CGGCTTCGGGTGTACAAGGTTTACGAATGTACCCACGAATGCCCAGTCGACGTAGCTTGGCCACAGATGTTTCACTGCCTTGCGCCGATAAAACCACAATTGGAATGTGTTTGGGAATATGACGTTCTGCCAATATGTCAACAAACGCAATGCCGTCCATTTCGGGCATATTGATATCTGTAAACACCAAATCGACAGCATGTTGATCTAACATGCGCAATCCAGAAATACCATTATCGGCCTGATAGATGTCATCAAATGGAATGCCCGATAAACGCAACATCTTAATCAAAGAAGACCGTGCTATTGAAGAATCGTCAACCACCAAAGCTTGATACGCCATTAAATGCCTCACAGATCTACAAAACCCAAGTTTCATTGCCCGAACGAATGGTAACTTCTCCCGTTGCGATATCAAGAAACAAGGTACGAGAAATCGTTCCACCCACATCTTGCCCCTCAATAAGCACGCTGTTTTTCCACAGCATTTTTCTCAAAATTGCAAAATTGCGTTCTCCGATCCTAAACTTGCCACCTATATCTAAAAATTGAGCCCCACCAGCCACTTTTAGATGAATACGGCTTTTCACAGCACCCAATCGATAAGCCTCTTCAAACAACAGAGGAATACCCGTATCCACAAACATACATGGCCGATCAATTCCTTTCTGAACATCAATTGTAGACAAGGGCAATTGAATATGAATCATGCCCCCCACCCCAACGACCGGATCATAAATCGTAACCCCCAAACAACTCCCCAACGCATGCGTCACGATCTTTGTATTGGGGTCATTGGTCACCTTCATGTCAGATATACCGACCGTATGAGAAACCTTTTTTTGTTCTTCAAGTATCATCGGGTTCATTTCATATAAATAGCAGGTTGCACATATTCAAACGGATGTGCCAAGCTGCTCAAACTTTCAGAGTGACCAACAAACAAATACCCACTAGGTCGCAATATTTCATAGAATCTCTGAATCAATTTTTCCCGTGTTTCTTTATCAAAGTAGATCATCACATTCCGACAAAAAATCACATCAAACGGTCCTTGCATAGACCATGGTTCCATCAAATTAAGCCGCGCAAATGTCACCAATGAACGAACCTGGTCACTGACGCGATATGCTATTGAAGTGGCATTGTTGACATCTGTGAAATATTTGCGCTTTTGCGCTTCCGAAATACCATCCATGCTATTTTGTTCATATACCCCTGCTCGCGCTTTGGCCAGTACGGTTGGAGATATATCTGTTGCCAGAATACGCACATCCATCTGACCCAGATTCGTCACACTGTCGTGGATCTGCATGGACACGGTATAAGGTTCTTCTCCTGTTGAACATGCGGCACTCCAAATGCGCATTTTTCTTTTTTGGGGCAGGTCGGTCAAAGCATGTTGGGTCAAAAATTTAAAATGCGCAGGTTCGCGAAAAAAATTGGTCTTGTTGGTGGTCAATTCATCCACCATAATTGCAAGTTCGTCAGAACTGTTTTGCACAAAATCGATATACGCTTCAAAACTGTTCAATTGCAAAACGTTCAACCGCTTTGCCAACCGTGCCTTAACCAAACCCTCTTTGCCAGGAGGCATATGGATACCACAAATACGATGAAGCAAATCACGTATCAGTGTAAATTCATGTGTTTTCAACTCAATCGATACCAGAGCCATATCCATAAACCACCTGTGTGGGTTCCTTGCGAGAAGGCAAAGACAAAACATGATAGGTAATGGCGAATGATAAAATTAAAAGTAAGGCTTGTAACCACATCATCGACAACACAAACAACACGACATATCCAATAGAAAGCCACAACGACCCCACGCTGGCTACCTTTAGACCCAACGGCAAACCCCGGCCAGATGTATAATCGCTCAAATAACGGCCAAACAAACGATTGCTCATCAGCCACAGATAGAACCGATCGGAACTACGTGAATAGCACCCAGCCGCAAGAAGCAAGAAACACGTTGTTGGTAAAATAGGCAAAAAGATGCCCACAATACCCACCACAAGAGAAAGCGTTCCAACGCCCATCAAAAGTATTCTTCGAAAACCTGTCGCCATTTTGTCACTGTCTTTGCGGGCCATGTCTTATCCTTTATCACGCGTGTTGTTATGTCATTAAGAAACGACTCGGTATGATCAACAGACATCGGCGGGGGTATGCAATGTCTTATCGATCATCCGAGTCGGTATTGCCCTAAAAGGTTCTAAGTGAGGCATCATCTCCATCGTCCAAAGGTATCATCACCTTGGGTGCCAAAGCTGGTCGCACCAAGGTTTGAGTACCATTTTGGTGACCATTGCTATGACCGTTGCCATTGACCCGTGGTGCAAAAGCAACCGGGGCCGAATTCGAAACGACCGACAACTTAAATTGTGCAACCAAACTGCTCAACTCTGTTGCTTGGCTTGATAGCTCCTCAGAAGCACTCGCCGATTCTTCTGAATTGGCCGCATTTTGCTGTGTCACGACGTTGAGCTGATCCACCCCTGTTGTAATTTGGGCGATCCCTTCATTTTGCTGCTCAGAGCCTGTCGCAATTTCCTCCATAACAGCACTCACCTTGTTGACCTGATCTTTAATTTCATCCAAGTTCCCCAACACTTCCTGGTTCAAATTCACACCATTTTCTGCATTCTTAACGGCCCCTTCTATCAAATCGGCCGTATTCTTTGCCGCTTCGGCACTGCGTTGTGCCAAATTGCGCACTTCTTCGGCCACCACTGCAAAACCCTTACCCGCATCACCCGCGCGTGCAGCTTCAACCGCAGCATTAAGCGCCAATAAATTGGTTTGAAAAGCGATTTCATCAATGGTTTTTAATATCTTGGCTGTTTGATCTGAAGATTCTTTGATGCGGTCAATGGCTTCTGAAAGCCGGTTCATACTGTCTACACCCTTTTCGGTACTAATTCGGGCATTTTCAGACAAAGCTTTGGCCTCTTGTGCATTGCTGGAACTTTGTTTGGTCATCGATGCGATCTCTTGCAAACTGCTCGATACTTCTTCCAATGAACTGGCCTGTTCCGACGAACCTTGCGCCAAGCTTTGACTGCCTGTGCTAATTTGCCCTGCCGCCGCATTGACTTGCTCTGCCGATGAAGACACCTGAATCAAACCCTGATCCAAATTATTTGCTGCTGTATTAACAGCATCTTTGATCTTGGCATGGTCACCCAAATAATCACCCACCACGCGGGCCGTCAAATCACGATTGGCCAATAATTCTAAAACCGTTGAGGCTTCCTGAATCGGGGCTACCGTTGCATCAATAATTTCATTGATACTTTTCATCATCGGCTGATAAATTTCAGATAAAATTTCCAAATCACCTCGATCACTCAAACTGCCACCTTGAACACTTTCAAACAGCCGGCCTACCTCGGCTTTGTATCGTGCCCGATCGTTAAAATCTGTCCACTCAACAGCATTGCCAATATAGTTGCCTTCTTCGTCTAAAAGCGCAATCAGTGTTAAACCAAACTCCAAACCCGACACACTAATTTCGGTTTTATAAGGCAAACTGCTTATATCGGCCAACAATCGGCGTTGGTGTGATGGGTTTTTGTGAAAAACATCAATACAAGTGCCTACAACATTATTCAGATCAAGCCCAGGGAACGCCTCACGCAACTTACCTTCATAGAGTGACAGCATCTCCACCACAGCGGGGTTGGCATACGTGATCACCAGATCGGGGTCGCACAACATAAACATGGCCGTGCACCCCTTCACAACAGAACTCAAAGAAGCCGCTTCTTCTGCCTTGGCACGAACGGCGGTCACATCTGCCCATTCCAAGGCAGACCCAATATGGTTACCTTGGATATCGCGCATGGCTGACACATTAAGAGAGAATTTCAAATCTCCAACTTCAATATCGGCCTGATAAGGCAAATTGTTTGGATCGGCCAAAATGCGTGCTTGATGATCTGGGTTTTCATGAAACACATCGATACATGTGCCAATAATTTTATCCATGTTGAAACCAGAAAATACTTTTTGGAACGTGGTTAAATTTGTTTGCAACATCTTTACGGTCTGAGGATTTACCGATGTAATGACACGGTTTTTGTCTACCATCATCATGGCAGTAGCCGAACCCTCTACAGCGGATGCAAGAATCGAGGCTTTCTTTTGTTCAGTAATATCTGTGGCAAATTTAACCACTTTAAAGGGTTTGTTATTCAAATCAAAAATAGGGTTATAAGATGCTGCTATCCAAATTTCCTCGCCGCTTTTACTGATTCGTTTAAAATCGCCAGACTGAAACTCGCCAAGATTCAATACGTCCCAAAACTGCTTGTAATCTGTGCTTTCTGCATAGTCCTTTTCGACAAACATGCGGTGGTGCTGACCCTGAATCTCAGTAAGCGTATACCCCAGCGTGTTCAAGAAATTATCATTGGCTATAATAATTGTGCCATCCAAATTAAATTCAATAACCGCTTGTGCTTTTCCAATCGCTTCGATCTGACCTTCAAAATTTGCATTTTTCAATTTCTGCTCGGTCACATCGGTAGCAAATTTAACCACTTTAAAGGGGGTGCCCTTCAAATCGAAAATGGGGTTATATGACGCTTGAATCCAAACTTCATTGCCGCCCTTCCCAATCCGCTTGTATTCTGCCGATTGAAATTCGCCCCGATTCAACATAGCCCAAAATTGTTGATATTCCGCACTTTGTGCATACTCTGGCTCAACAAACATACGATGGTGTTGCCCCTGAACCTCATTGAGCGTATATCCAAGTACATTGAGAAAGTTGTCATTGGCTGTAATAATTGTACCATCTAAGTTAAACTCAATCACGGCCTGCACTTTGTTGATCGCATCAATTTGACCTTGGCGATCAGCATTCTCTGTAGCGTTTCCACCCGAAACCAGTGTAGCCACGATACCGGTAACCTCTCCGTCTTCATCACAGGTAGGAATGGCAGAAAAGGTCACCGATGTTGTTTCACCTGACTCTGCATGTATCACTTCAAATTCTGCTTCAACAGCTTCCTCTTCCATCAATGCTTCTTCAATGGGTGTGCGCTTTTTTTTGTCTGCAAACCCTGCCCAAGCTTTTTTGCCCACCACATCATCGGCATCTCGCCCGGTCAATTCTGAAATTGCGTTGTTCCACAAAAGCACAGTGCCTCGTTCATCTACAGTAAAGGCCGGCACGGGCAACATATTAAACAATTGATTATCCACAGGTGCCATGTCATTCTCCTCCTCGTTCGCCGTATAGGCGTCCAGCATAACGTTAGCGACCAATTGAAGGGCATCTGACCATGCCGCTTCAACTTCGTCGGACCACAAATCACCAGCAAACTCAGCCATGACCTCTACCAACACCTCCGCAACAGCACCATAGTGTTCTGCAACGGCACCATAGTTTTGGTGTTTTTTACCCAAGGCCTGCAAAGCTGGCACCAATTTATCGGGGTTGCGAAGGTTGTTCACAACCAGCACCAAGGAATCCAACAACTTCTTCTGCTGTTTTTCTATATCCGTCTCTGTGAACATTGGTTTTACTGCTGGAAATTTCTCGAATAAAACTTCGTAAAAACGAGCAACCAACGCCTCGGCTTGCGGCGCCAATGCAGCAAATGACGATTCTAAGATTTCCAGTTCCAAACCCAATGGGTTACTTTTGGTTTTCCGTGCCATGTTTTATCCTCTACGCTGTTAATTTTTCGGTTTCTATTTTGGGTATCAATATCACCCGATCTGTTTCCAAAGCCTTGTCAATGTCCAAAAGCAATGTGACACGATCTGCAGACTTACCCAATCCCAAGATGTAATCGGTTTGTACCTCATCACCAAAAAACGGAGCCTCTTCAATATTGACGGAATCGATGTCTGCAACTTCAGAGACCTTATCAACAATCGTGCCCATTTCAACATCATCGGCTTGCACAACAATCACACAGGTCTCTTCTGTTTGTTCAACAGCTGGCATACCAAATTTCAGCCGCAAATCGACAACGGGAATAACCTTGCCACGCAAATTAATCACCCCCCGTATAAATTCGGGTGTTCTGGGCACCGGGGTAATCGGCATCATTCCAATGATCTCACGTACTTTGAGAATCTCAATGCCGTACTCTTCGGCGCCCAAAAAGAAAGTTAGAAATTTTCGTGTACCAACACCTTGCGTGCTACCTTGATTTTTATCGGCCACCATCTCTAAAGTTGCTACAGCCTCAGCCATTGCCCGCTCCTTATCATTAGATGTTCTGTATCTTCTTTAAGAGCAACCCGTGTGCCATGTGATGAAACCAACGTTTTTACCATCTGAATCAGGTTCACCGTGTCAAATAGCGATCTTTACCCGTTAAATCACGAAGCAGATCGGTACGCTCGCCCATTGCTTTCTCGTGTCTTGTCGGCTTTGCCCCCTTGCCGAATCAATCCATTGGGGTCTAAAATAAGCCCCACGCGCCCATCGCCTAAAATAGCACACCCAGACAAACAAGGTTCTTCGCGCAAATGATCGAGCAAACCCTTAATCACTACCTGCTGCATGCCCAGCAACTCATCCACCATCACCCCACACCGTCTCCCTTCGGCCTCAACAATCACCACAAGGCTCTCCCAAATATCATCACACGTTGGGCGTACCCCAAAACGCTTATAAAGCCGCACGACAGGCAACACCTCATCTTGTACTCGAATCATTTCCCCTTTGCCCATCACATAAAACAGGTCCTCTTTTTCAGGTCGCAGAGAACGCACAATGGCCGTCATTGGCAAAATGTAACGTTCTTGCCCAACCCCAATCACCATCCCATCAATAATGGCCAACGTTAGTGGCAAACGAATTGTAAACGTCGATCCTTTACCCAATTCCGATGTCACTTCCACACGGCCTCGCAAACCTTCAATATTGCGCCGCACCACATCCATACCCACACCACGTCCTGAAATGTCTGAAACTTGTTCGGCGGTTGAAAAACCCGGCAAGAAGACCAAAAGAAATACCTCTTCGTCACTCATTTGTGCATCGGGTTGCACCAAACCACGCTCAATTGCTTTTTTCAAAATCTTATCCCGGTCTAACCCCTTGCCATCATCGCGCAACTCAATCACAATATTGCCACCTTTGTGATATGCGTTCAGATGTACCGATCCCTCATTGGGTTTCCCCATCGTCTCTCGGTCGTCTTCAGGTTCAATGCCATGATCAACCGCATTGCGCACCATATGTGTCAACGGATCGACCAATTCTTCAACTACGTTTTTGTCCAACTCGGTATCTTCGCCCGATACTTCAAACCGCACTTGCTTCCCACACTTGCGCGCCAAATCACGCACAATACGCGCCATGCGCTCAAAAGTGCTGCGAATAGGCACCATGCGCATCGACATTGAAATTTCTTGTATGTCTGTCGAGATCTTCATCAATTGGGAAATGTCTTTGGTCAACTTTTGGTTCGTCGTGGTGACCACAGCGGGGTTCTGGCTCACTTGGGTTTGTGCAATCACCAACTCACCCACGAGGTTAACCAATTGGTCGAGTTTTTCTGTACCCACACGCACATAACTCTGCTCGCGACTTTGGCTTCGACGTTCTTGTTGGGGTTCTACATTTTCAAGCGGTGCTGCCACAGGTGGCAATGCATTCCCATTGGAAGATGGATCAGCAGACTTTTGAGGAACCACATCCTCAACATCTGCCACAGACTCACCTGCAGCTGCGCGTTCAACTTTGGCGACAAAACCCGTCACATCTTCTGCATAAACAGGTTGTCCATTTTCCAAAGCCTCTTTTGTTTTTTTGATCAATTTGCCCAACAAATCTAAAGACTCAAGTGCGACATCCAAGATAGAAGGCGTCAAAGTTAAACTGCCCTTGCGCACAGAATCCAAGACATCTTCAACACTATGCGCCACCCGTGTCACATCTTCCAACCCGAGAAAGCTCGACGCGCCTTTGATGGTATGAAAAGAACGAAACACCGCATTGATCACTTCTTTGTCTTCCGAATGTGATTCCAATTCCAGCAACTTAGCCTCGGCTGTTTCCAAATGCTCTTCGGCTTCAGACGCAAAATCAAAGAAAATATCCTGATCCACATCAATAGGACCCACCGGCTCGTTCTGAACATTCTCATTTGGTAAAAGGTCACCCTCACCACCTTCATCCAAACCATCCAAACCATCCAAATCAATTTCTGCAACCTCCATAACTTGCGCGATCAAAGCATCGTTGGTAAATCGTTCGGGTGTGCCCCTTTTTGCTTCTTGGTCCATTTGTTGCAGCACTGTCACACCGTCACAAATCAATGCCAAAGGATCGTCTACATCATCACACTCACAAAGAATGACTTTTTCAATGACCACAGCCAAAGCCCGTGTCAATTGTGCTGCCAAAGGGCGATCTGAATATTCAGGTGCAAGTGTTTCCAATTGGGTATGAACACGACCCAAACCACTCATATCGTCTATACCCATTGTCACCGCACCTAAAGCAATTTGTGCCAACACACTGTTCTCATCTCCCGCGTCATCGGGCTTTGCTGTGATGTTCAACACTTCAGAGTCGGGTTCCACTATGGGTTCTGCATCTGTCCAAAAGGCATCTTCATCTGATTCTATATTGACTGGCATATTCGCCTCATTCTCTTTTTCTACTTTATCCACATCGTCTAACCCTGTCGATTCTTCATTGTGTTGCATTGCAGATTTATCTTCTGAGTCATCCCCTAAAAAAGCCGTAACTGCGCCTGTCATCATGTCCAAACCAGCGTCATCAACCGATTCATCTATAGAATCAACCCTCATCGATTCCATCTCCTGAGTATCCTTTTCATCTATACTCATTTCCTCAGAGTCTATTTCAGTAATCGCAATTTCATCTGCCATAACTTCATCCGGCGATTCTAACTTGTCTAAAATATCGATATCTGAGTCTTCTTGATTCGTTACTTCTTGAGGCTCTTTCTCAGAAACCACTTCGACAACCGTATCCTCGACTGTCATAACCTCATCGGCTGATTCTATGCGCTCCACAATATCCACACCCGATTCCTGTGTTTGCTGATCTTCCGCCCCTTGAGATTCTATGCGCTGTATATCTTCTACTTCTTCAGTTTCAGTTTCAGTTTCCAAGTCACTTATTCCTTCTTCTGTTATCCCACCTGTTATATCTCCAATTCCTTCTACATCTCCATCAAGAATGACTTCAGGCAACAGGGCATCCCCCTGATTTTCGAAAACGATATAACCCGTCTCTGAAAGTTGCGCCCTAATTTCTTGCGCTTCGGCTGCAAGCTGATGATCTGTGTCATCAATGCCTATCTGGCGGTCACCCTCTCGCTCAAGGGGATCCAAAAGGGTCTTGGATTGTTCTTTGGCAACCTTGCTTTCAAGCGCATCAAGGTCAACAGAAGGGACCGCTTTCCAATCTATCTCATCCAAATTTATCGTCAGGGCTTCTTCTGGTTCTGCGACGGGCGGCTGTCCATTATCTAAAACATCAGACGGGTCAGGCATTTCACTGCCCTCAAGTTCCAATGGCATCCCCTCATCCATATCAAGTTCATCATCCAAGGAGTCATCTGTATCCTTGTCTTCATCATCTTGATCTACAATCGACCGAAGTTGCTTGGCCAAGTTTTGATCTATGAAACCTGTCGCAGCTTCGTTATCCGTTGCGAGGTACGATGCCTGCAATGCCAAAACACCCTCTTTCACCACATCGAGAGCCGCTTGATTTGCAACACCCCCATCTACGACCCGTTCTACGGCCAAGGTCAAAAGTTGTGCCAAATCAGCGGCCACATGGTCTGCTTCCGCAAGCTCTTCTGCTACGCGTTCTAAACGTGCAAAGATCTTAGCCCATTCGCCTACATCTCCAACCCCAACCGTTTCGCAATCACGAACCACCTGTTCGAGAATGCCCAATACGCCATTCATTCTTTGCGCCATAGTTATTCTGCCTCCAAAATGGCATCCGTTTATCATACACAGGTAAAGACACCTTATACCGTGACCCATGCAATCTCTATTCCAAACCAATTTTGCAGTGTAAAAACAATAGCTTACGTTTTTTTTGAGTATCACATAGTGGGCAATACCTGCGATATGGCGATACCGTCGTGTGAAAACACAAAAAAAGAGGCCACTTGGCCCCTTTTTTGTATTTGAATGTGATTGTGGTTAGGCTACGAACACATTTAATTCTCGCAATTTGTCAAACAGGGCATCCTTATCAATAGGTTTGACCAAATAACCTTCGCAGCCTTGCCGAAATGCGCCCAATACATTCTGGCTGTCCTTCAGCGCGGTTGTCATCACAACCTTGACGCCATCTGAGCCCAAAAGATCGCGAGTATTTTCTTCTGCCCTCACTTTTTCCAACATTTTCTGCCCGTCCATTTTGGGCATCATGATATCCAAAAAAATCACATCATACGGTTTTTGATCGTCCAATGCTTTCAGAAAAGCCTCCAAACCGGCCTCTCCATCAACAGCCACATCACAGTCACTAACCGAATGTAACATCCTCTCTAACAACTTGCGATTAATCACACCATCTTCAACAATGAGCACACGCGGTTTCTTTGGGCTGGGATCAGCTGCCAATGTCCGTGCTCCAGCCTCACCATTTTCAACAACAGATAACAACTGCCCAAACCAGTCCACAACATCTAAAAGCATGTCTGCACGAAAACTTTCACGATTAACAACCGATTCCAATTCCGTCTCCACACGATGACAGACATCACCCACCCCACCCAATCCCACAAACCCTGCTTCCCCTTTCATATTGTGCAAGTGCGCCCGAATGCGTTGCAAACCATCATCCGACACCCCTTCAGATTCGGCCTTCAGTGTGACACCCTCAATTTCACGTATGGCATCTCGTGTGCTGAGCACCCATTCTTCTATCACATCTGCCTCAATCGTTTTCCAATCAATCACATCGTGCACCAGAGGCAGTTCCAGTGTCTCTTGCCCAAACTTTGTTGACATAAAAGTCCCCTTTATGAGTTTTTACCCTAAATCGGAATCGCCCTGTATCTGAGACATTTTTTTCAAAACGACCTCTATTTCTTCTTCCAAATCGCTAATTTTAAATGGTTTAGAAAAATAACTGTCCATGCCAGCTTCTAAGCATCGTTCACGATCTCCAACTAAGGCATTGGCCGTTAGTGCAATAATGGGAATATGGCCGCCCAGTTTCTGTTCTTGCGCACGAATGCGCTTGGTTGTTTCCAGTCCATCTAAATTTGGCATTTGCACATCCATCAAAATCAAACCAAAATCTTCCACCTCTAAAGCCACCAATACTTCCAATCCATCACCAGCCACCGATACCCGATGGCCCATTTTCTCCAATAGTCGAACCGCTAATTTCTGATTGATAAGATTGTCTTCTGCAACCAAAATTTCAAGATGTTGAGAGCTTTCGCGAAGAGCATGCATAGTGATCAAATTTGAGGTATGGTTTGAATCCATCACCATGTGAATGACGGCATGTAGGTCTGAGGGTTTAATCGGTTTTGTCAAATAGGCTCGAATGCCCAATTCTCGACAGCGTTGGGCATCTCCCCGCTCGCCTACATTGCTCAGCATAATCAATTGGGTGTCTATACCCGCTGCCTGTTTTACACGCTCAGCGAACTCAAACGCATCCATATCTGGTAATTGGCGAGCAAACAAAACCATATCA
>JBLHJX010000160.1:0-11720 GCA_047619225.1 Candidatus Latescibacterota bacterium | reverse complement strand
GGTGAGCTTGGCATTGCCGAGGTAGTCATTGATGGGGCGGTCTAAGTCAATGAGGCCGCGTTCGACCAAAATCATGATGCCGGTTGCCGTGATGGGTTTGGAGATGGAGGCCAGCGAATAAACGGTGTGTTCGTCGGCGGGTTTTTGAGCGGCCCGATTGGCCCAACCAAAGCCTGTTTCCCAAAGGATTTGATCTCCTTGGGCAATCGAGAGGGCAAGCGAAGCAATGCCCGTTTGTGTCAGTCGGGTGCGAATGAGGTTTTCAACAGCAGAGAAATTGGGTGTGGACAATGAAGGCCTCATGGTTGGGTTTGGGAGATAGAATAGCCTATATATAAATCTATGATAAGCTGTTGGGCATATTAACACAAATAAGAATTTTTGAGTTTGAGTGGTGGTTATTTTCTCGAAAATGAGTACATTAGGGTTTCTTACACGAGTAATTACAAGTTCTATGGGATATCGTGGGTAGGTTGTTACGCATTTGAGGCCATTATGAACGACGAATACAGTGGGTTTCTACTGGGGCCAGATTCGGCCCTGCCTTCTTCTGCTGGGGTGACACAGAAACGGCAGATTTTGTTGGTTGATGACGACGAAATCACCCGAAATGTGGTTGGGCGAATGGTGTCTCAGGTTCATGATGTGGTGGTATACGCGTCGCCCAAAGAGGCCAAAGAGGCCTTTGTCCCAGGAACATTTGATGTGGCATTGATCGATTTGGGTATGACACAAATGCCAGGTGATGTTTTAGAGGCGCAATTGCGTCAAGAAGACCCTGCTTTGGTCACTGTTTTGATAACGGGATGGCTTTTAGAAGAAGGCGATGAACGCGCGGCAGGCTTCGATTTTTGTATTCACAAGCCTGTTGAAATGGGCGCCCTTTTGCAGGTGATTGAGGACGCGATCATTTTATATGATCAGCGTGTGGCTGAAAAGTAGATGAGCCTTAAAAAATAGACTTGACAGGTGATTCGCTAACAGGCATTTTTAGACATTCATAATGTAACGTCGGGCTTTTCAAATAAGGAGTCGCTTTATGGCAGCTTCATCGGGGGAAAATCGGCGCCGCGCAGATCGTTATGATCTGAATGTGCCTATGCAACTGAATGGCCAAGCGTATCATGACATAGAATTGGTTGATATCAGCGAAACAGGTCTCCAAATCCGTACGGGTGATTTTGATATCTTTCAGGGGAGAGGATATAAAAAAAATACCACGGAGAAATTAAAGATCTGTATGAATGTCCGTTTGGCTTGGGCAGAACCTGATGAAAATGGTGGCTTTGTGACGGGGTGGGCATTTGAGGTAGATAACAACAAAGAAGATCAAATAGAAGACCCACAACACAATGATTGATTTTAAAATGTGACTTTAAACCCGACAGTGTGTGCTGTCGGGTTTTTTTTTGATAAGAGGTGTCTGTGAAAATTATCAATGTGAGGGCCGTGCAACCCGAAACACCGGGTTCTCCGACAGATTGGCGCACCCAGCTGGGACAAATTTTGGTGCGTATTGATACAGAGGATGGGTTGACCGGTTATGGTGTGGGGGGCGGTGGTTTGGCGGGTATTCACGTGGTGGAGACGGTGTTGCGCGATTTGTTGGTGGGCAAAGAGGCAACCGATGTGGAAGGCCTTTGGGATCGGATGTTTCGCCACACATTGGCTTATGGTCAAAAGGGTTTGGTGATTATGGCCATCAGCGGTGTGGATTTGGCACTGTGGGATTTGCGGGGCAAGCGTGAAAACAAACCTCTGGTGGCACTGTTGGGTGGGCAAGGGGGTACCGCTGTGCCTATGTATAAAACAGGTTGGTCACCCAAAGAGGTGGCAGAGGGGAAGTTGGAAGGTTTTAAAGCCTTGAAATTGCAAATGGGGCGTATGTCTATTGAAAATGCCATTGAGCAGGTGGCACAGGTGCGGAAAACGCTCGGGGATGACTTTGAGTTAATGGCCGATGCGTTTATGGGGTGGGATTTGGAGACCGCTTTGGAGGTGTCAAAACAAGTGGCCGATTATAACTTGGGATGGCTAGAAGAACCTATTCGATGTGATGACCTGGCGGGGTATGCACGCTTGCGAGATGAAAGTCCTGTGCCCATTGCTGGGGGCGAACACGAATATACCTCGGTAGCATTTGAATATTTGATGCGTGAGCGTTTGCACACCGTGTTTCAACCCGATGTGTGCTGGTGTGGGGGGCTGACGGAGTTGATTCGCATTTATGATTTGGGCAAAAAATATGGTTTTCGTGTGTGTCCGCATCGCGGATCAGAAGTCTGGTCGCTTCATGCCATTGCGGCGTTAGACCCAGATCCGATGGCCGAGAGTGGGCGACCTTGGATGGGTTTTGTGCACGGGCAACCCGAGGTGGTAAATGGATCCATTACAGTGGGTGATGCACCGGGGTTTGGTGTGACATTTGATGAAGATTTGTGGGGGTAGAGATTCTGGTAAGGATGGTGAGATCTACAGTTTGCCCCTATATTACCTGATCGACTTGTTTTAGATGGTGTTCCTCTGTTCTCAATCAAGAAGGCATTTCACCTATGACGTCCCAAGAGTTGCTTCCGAATATTTTCATTGGCATTGACTGCCAATGCGATGAAGGGCGATCGCGAGCAGTGTTTGGCGGAGGGAATGGATGATTATGTTTCTAAACCGATTCGCTTTGAAGAGTTGGCTGAAGTGATGGCGCGTGTTATGGTAGACAATGGGTGTGACGCGACTCTGCGTTAATTTGATGATCCCATTTTTTTACAGCAGATTTGCGTTTGGATATATTGAATGGATACGACCATTAAAAGCCGCTCGATAAAAATATCGAGCGGCTTTTTTTTGTTTATTTGGAATGGATTATGCGACGAGGTCGGGGTAGTGTTCTTTGCTTGCGGCTTCGACGTGCTCGGGTGGGATGGGTTGTGAAAGGCCCACCTTAAAAGCGAGCATCCACATCACAAAGATACCAAAGACGAGCATAAGCAGTTGCCAAACCCAAAGCGAGGGCAACCCTAAGGGTGCCCAGGTGGTTGGGTCGTTTGGGCTGGAAAAGAGTGTGTTACCCACAGTCGCAAAGGGACCAAATCCAACGAGAAACCAAGAAATGGTGAGGATCCACGCGGGTGTGACCCATTTTTTTTGGTCTTCATTGAGGCCCGAGATGGCTTGGATAAATGTGTGATGTTTGTGGCGCGATGCGTGTTCTTGGGCGTCGTCCTCGCCAAATTTAGATACGAGCAGCGCCACAATGAGGTTGGCAAAAATACCCCAACCCGCACTGTGGATGGTGAGTGGAAATGCACCCCAGTACCATTCGCCAATGTTGCGCAAATGTTCGGGCAAGAAGGCGCCAAAAATGAGTGGCAGGAGTGTTACTGTGCGGTCTGTGAGGGTGACCGCGACAAGACCCGCAACCAAACCCCAAACAACGCCCTTACGCGTCAACCATCGGAAATAACACACGCCCATTAGAGCCGGATACATTTGAAAGCCATATGCTACGGCGAGGCCTCCGAGCATGACAATGGCACCTGTGAATTGTGCCGCTACAAACAGGGCAGCAATGCCAACAAGGACAACGAAGATGCGCCCGCAGAGTTTTTGTACGCTGTCGGAGGCATCGGGTGCAATGTATTGTTTGTAGAGATCACGGGTGACCATGCCCGAGAAGGTAGACATGTAGGCCGCTCCCGTGGATTGCATGGCGGCAAGCGCGCAAACAGCGAGCAGACCCACAAGCCAAGGTGCGGAGTCTGAGAGCAGGTTGATGAGTTTGGGAACCAACGTTTTATCCGTGACACTTTCAAAGACGCCCATGGCGACCAAGACGTTTCCGCCCAAGCCTTGAAAGATGGTGAAGGTGAAGAGGATGATGCCAATGACAATGGATGAGGCAACCACTTGCTGCCAGCGGAAGGGTTTGCTGGTTTTGTTGGCAAAACACCACATCGAAAATGCGGGTGATGATTGAATGCCCATCAGGGCAAACATATAGGTGAGGCACATCATACCGGTCCACACGCCACCTTGCGCTTCGGCACCCGATGAGACCATTTGGATGGATCCTGGCATCGCCACTAGGTGAGAGTGCCCATCCGGAGTCAATTTCTGTCCTGAAGCAACGTCGGCCTTGACAAGGTTTGCAATGCCTTCGGTGAAGCCACTCCAACCACCAGCATAACTGATGGTTATGAAGCCGAGTATAACAATACCAAGCGCAAGCAGTACACATTGGGCACAATCGACATATGCAACCGAGCGCAAGCCACCCGAAGCAACGTAGATCATCACAACAGCTGAGAGGGCAAACATGCCGACCTCAATGCCAATCAAACCGTCGGTGAGCACATTAAAGAGGTCGCCCGATGCGCGCAGTTGTACGCCGAGATAGGGCACGCTAAATAAGAAGGCAACCAGAACGGTGAGCAGGCGTATGGCATTGCCCCCATAATAGTTGCTATACATTTCGCCGGGGGTAATGTGATTAAAGGCACGTCCAACAACCCATTGGCGGCGCAAGAAGAGTACGCCTGTGAAGGGGATGGTGAGTGCGTAAAAAGAGGCGAATGCATAGGGCAAACCATCGGTGAGGATTTTGCCTGGGTGGCCCACAAAGGTCCAGCCCGAAAAACTGGTGGCCGTAGCGGCCAATACAAAAACCCACATGCCAATGGAGCGCCCTGCAACAAAATAGTCGGCAGATGTTTTTGAAGTAAGTGCGCCTTTGATGCCCCAAAAAAGACAATAGACCCAGTACAATCCGACAAATGAAAAAAGCCAGATGAGTTTTGCTTCCACGTTTACCCTCCCTTTATGACCATGTATGAATTTTATTTTGCGTTCACATCATACGATCTTATGGATGAAATGGCAATTGAGAATTTAGCAGAGGACTCAATGGTATACGGGTAGAATTATTTCGTGCGAATATCGTTTTCACCAAAGAGAAATGAGAGCAGTGTGAAGCGCTTGCCTTGCGTGACGGGTGTGACTTCGTGCAGGTGGGAGCTGGAGAAGAGGATGGCAGCACCCGTTTTGGGTTTGTAGAGATGTGGGCCATATTCAGGGAAGGTGAGATGGCCGCCTTCATAACCTGCATTGAGGTTGAGCGTGAGGGCAAAACGGCGATGCGCAGTTGAGGGGCTGAGGTTGTCGCGGTGGGCGTGGAAGAAGCCTTTTTCCTCTGAATCATAACAGACGATTTTGAAGCCTTCAAATCGGGTGGCTTCAAAGTGAAAGGCTTTTTTGAGTTCGGGCATCACGCGACGGCCAACGGTGGTGGAGATTAAGCGCATTAACTTTTCGTCGGTGACCACATGGTCTCGGCGTTTTTTGTTGGTGTGATCAATGATGTTTTCTCGGTGCTGATGAATAGATTGCTCCACGCCCGTTTCTTCATTGCCTTGGTTTTGCCACACGTTGATGAGGGCTTGGCATATGTCTGGTGTGAGCACGTGGGGGATGAGGAGTACTGGTGCGTGTGTGGTGAGTTCTTGTGGCGAAGGTTGCGACTGTTCGGCGAGGGTTTGGGTGATTGCTTCAACGGTGGTGGAGATGTCGTCTAATGTATGTGTGGATAAGACGCGTAAGTTTGGATTGAGCAATAATACGATGGTTTGATCTGATACACCTATGCGATAAGCCTGGCGAACTTTACCTTCTGGGTCCGTAAAGATCGTTATGGACGTATCGGTGACCTCTTGTGTTGTTTGGACGATGAATATATCTGGTGGATTCTTTTGTTGCTGGAGTGATGCGACAAATGAATGGATTTTTTCGTTTGTGTTTGGTGCAAAGATAAGCACCGTTGGTGCCCCACCGGCGTGTGCATAAAACCGCGTAGGTGTACCGTCGAAGACTGGGAGAACGAAGTCTTGCGCGCGTTCCCCTTGGCTGATGTGAGAGGGTGCATTCATATGATTACCACAAATTCATCGCTTCTTTGAACATCGCCTCATAGTCTTCTCCTTCGGCGGGGCGAGGCGAGAGTTTGGTGACGCGGTGTTGAGGGAGTGTGCCCTCTACGAGTTTGGGGATGTCATCTTCTGTAAATCCAATAGCAGAGAGGCCATTGGGCATTTCGAGTTGTTTCATCATTGAGATGATTTGATCTGCGAGGATGTCGCCGGCTTCTTCATGAGATGCTTTGCTGATGTCTGCGCCCATCATTGATGCGGCGTATAAGTGGCGTTCAGGGCAGGCTTGGCCTGTGAATCGAAAGACGGGCGGTGCATTCAGGGCAACCGACATACCGTGTGGTACAATGGGATGATTGGTGGTCATGCCTTCAGGTTTGAAGCTTCGCACCATGCCAGAGACGGGATAGGACATACCGTGACACAGGTGAACGCCTGCATTGCCAAAGCCCATGCCTGCCATTGATGCGGCAAGCATCATTGCACCTCGGGCTTCGTCGTCTTCTGGGTTGCGCACGGCACGCACGAGATATTGGGTGACGTATTCAATCGCTTTGAGGGACCAGATATCGCTGATGGGGTTTGACCCTTGATAAGCTGGGCGTTCAATGGGGCGGTTGGGTTTGGGGCGTTGGTTATAGGGAATGGCTGTATAGGATTCAAGTGCGTGGCAGAGGACGTCTAAACCTGTGGCGGCAGCGATGACGGAGGGCATGGTTCGGGTGTTTTCGGGGTCTACGATGCCAAGTGTGGGTTTGAGATAGCGATGGGCAATGCCGGTTTTGACGTGGCGATCTGAGAGGTCCATAATGGCGACGCCCGTTGTTTCACTACCGGTGCCCGCTGTGGTGGGAATGGCGAACAAGGGTTTGACTGGGCCGGGTACGGGTTTGCCTTGGCCTATGGGAGCATTGATGTAGGCAAAAAAGTCGTCGGGATAGGTTGCGTATAAATTGGCAGCTTTGGCTGTATCAATGGCTGAGCCACCGCCAATGGCAACATAGGCTTCATAATTGCCTTCTGTGGCCACTTGAATGGCGTCTTTGAACGAGACGTCGGTGGGTTCCACACGCGCCCGGTCAAAAAGATCATATTCAATACCTTCTGTTTCGAGCGATTCACGCGCAACCTGAACGGGAGACAAATCGACGAGGTTTGGATCGGTGACCAGCAGTACGCGTTTGATGTTCATATCACCGAGGTCCATACCAATTTCACGTGTGATACCTGGCCCAAAGCGCAAGTTGGATGTGCTCATCTGAATGGCTGAATCTTTTTCTTCATTCATCATTTAATCTCCTGTGCTTGCCCCGTCGATTTTTGCCAAACGGTCAAAGTAATGAGAAGCCCCAATCCAATGCCATGCATCATGAGCATGGGCCATAAAAGCAAACCAGCAGAACCATAAAAGAGGATGCGAATGGGTACCGTTAAACTGCGTAGGTGAAAACCTTCTGAGGCGGCTGCAAATGCAAGCAAACCCAATAGAGCGCTGAGGGTGGTTTCTGCTGCTTGCCACCATTCTCCCTCAAAAAGGATCGGGGTATAACAAAATAGGAGGGGAATGAGATACAGGCCTTTGGCAATGCGCCAAGCTTCAAACCCTGTTTGTAGCGGGTTGGCACCCGATATGCCTGCGGCTGAGTATGCCGCCAAACAAACCGGTGGTGTGACGTTGGCATCTTGTGAGTACCAAAAAATGAGCAAGTGTGCCGACAGGAGACTCACACCTAAGTTGGTGAGGGCTGGTGCGGCAAGAACGGCAAGCACGATGTAAGAGGCCGTGACGGGTAAACCCATTCCTAAAATGAGTGAGGCAAGCGCGATAAGAATAATGGCGAGGAATAAGCTGTTGCCTGCAATGGCAGCGATGAGCAGTGAAAATTTAATGCCCACACCGACCATAAGCACAACACCCACGACAATGCCAGAACATAAAAGGATAATGCCTGTACTGACAAGGTTGTGTGCGCCTAATGCGAGTGCGTCAAGTACGTCGCGGGAATTCATGCGGGTTTTGACATTGAGCCAACTGGCACCCACAATGCTGAGGGTGCCAACCGATGCCGCAAAAGTGGGGGTGAATCCGTAGATGAGCAAACCCACGAGAACGAATATGGGAATGGAAAAGTGCCAGCCTTCTTTGATGACGTCTTTGATTTTGGGAATTTCAGATGTTTCAAGGGGTTTGATGCCTCGGTTGCGCGCTCGAAAATGTACAAAAAAGATGACGCTGATGAAGTAGAGCAGTGCAGGAATGATGGAGACGGCCACGATGGTGAGGTAGGGGATTTGTGTCCATTGGCTCATAATAAAGGCTCCTGCGCCCATGATGGGGGGCATGAGTTGCCCGCCTGTAGAGGCCGCAGCTTCAACGGCACCGGCAAAGGTGGCAGAAAATCCGGTGCGTTTCATCATGGGAATGGTGAGCGAACCCGAACCCACGGTGTTGGCCACTGCACTGCCAGAGATAGAGCCGAGCATACCACTGGCACAGACGGCCATTTTGGCGGGGCCACCAACGGTGCGCCCAAGCAGAGACATTGCGAGGCGAATCATAAAGTCACCCGCACCAGATTTGAGCAAAAAAGCACCAAAGAGAACAAAGAGCGCAACAAAGGTTGAGGAGATGGTGGCGATGGTACCAAAAATGCCGTCGGGCGCAAAGTACATGCGATAGAGCATACGAGAAAGTGATACACCCGGGAAATGCCATATGCCTGGTACAAATTGCCCCCAAAAGAGTGCATATGTGAGAAATGTGAGGGCTAAGATTGGGATAAACAAGCCCGTGGTGCGGCGTGTGAGTTCGAGTAAGAGGAGCATGGCAATGCCCGCAAAAATGAGGTCGGGTGTGTTGGTGACCTCGTTTCGGGTGTGTAGGGCATCTTCAAAAAAAATGAGGTAGAGTGCGGCTAAAATAGCGAGGAGGGCAAGACCATAATCCAGGCCTAAGCCGAGATCTTTTTTGCGACTGAATGGGTATTGTAAAAAACCGAGAAAGAGAATGAAGCCAAAATGGATGGCATTGCGCTGAAGTTCGGGCAATACGCCTACTGCGTTGCTCCAAAGGTGAAAGAGCGATAAGAGTATACCTGCAACGAGCGCAACGGTATGGTGTCTGCCGGTGAGTGGGCGTTGGGTTGCCGCAACTTCTCCACTGAGGTCTTCGATAGGTTGTGGCGGGGCTTTGGTCATAGAAAGTAAATGCGAGAATAGATGTTGGTCATTGGTTGCGGGTCAAAACGGTTATCTGTTTTTAGACTTAAACGGGTCGTTTATGGCGTGATAAGGTCGGTGGGGATGTTTAGGCCTTTTTCTCGATAGAATTTGGCTGCACCAGGATGTAAGGGTACCGCAAGACCCGCAATTGCTTTTTCGAGTTTCATTGCGAGTGTGGCTTTGTGAATATTTTGTATTTCTGCGAGGTTGTCATAAATGGTTTTGGTAAGGGTATAAATGACGTCTTCCGACAAGTTGGCATGGCAGGCCAAGAAGTTGGGTTGTGCAATGGTTTGAATGGCTTTTGTTTGGCCAGGATATGTGTTGGCAGGCAGGGTGTAGGCTGTCCAGACTGGAAATTCGGCACGGATTCTTTGCAGTTGTGCATCCGTGAAGGATAAGATCGTGACGTTTTCCCCCAACTGTGCCAACGCCTGTGTCACGGCTGCTGCGGGTATGCCTGCGGGTGTGCTGGCACCTGCAATGCGTCCGTCGATCATGGCCTGTACTGACGGACTATAACCGAGGTATTCCGGGGTCAGATCCGTTTCTGGCTCAATGCCCAAGGCTTGGAGAATGGTGCGTGTTGACCCTTCTGTGCCACTGCCGCGTTTGCCAATCGAATATTTCTGGTTTAAATTCTGAAGGTCTTGGATGTTTCCGGTTTTGGCATATTCGGTTTGTAGCAGGAAGTGCTCAACATTTTCCCAAAGCATGGTGATAGATCGGATGTTTTTGATGGGTTGGCCGTCATAGGTGCCTTTGCCTTGATAAGCCATTGCGCCGTATAACCCTTGTAAGATGGCCAATTGTACTTCTTTGTTCATGAGCATTTGTATGTTTTCACCCGACCCTGCCGAGTTGATGGCCGTTGCTGTGAGGCTCGGGGCCTGTTTTTGGGTGATGATGGTTCCCAATGCCACACCCACAGGATAATACGTGCCACCGGTTGTTGCTGTGGCAATGATAAAATTATGGTCTTTTTCATCCGTTTGTGATCCACCACAAGCAAATAACAGTGTGATGAAGAAGAGCATTGTTATTTTGTATGACATGTTGAGACCCCCGTAAAGCGTGATGCGGCATCTAACGCATTGCAAACAGACTGCATGATAAGGTTCCGCACAACCTCGTCAAGCGAAAATTGAAAATTTTATGCATTTGCTTTGTATCTTGACAACCGCGTAAGCGATCTCTATACTTTTGAGAAAACGGTTCAATGAAAAACCTTAAAGAGATGATTATGGCGATACGATCTGGTTTGAATTTGTGTTTGATGGTTTGTTGTCTCATAAGCTGTGGCCAATATACAGCTTATCAGCATTTAGACCAGGCATTGATTGCCCAGGCGCAAGGCGATGAAGAAGCGGTCTTGGTCCACTTACAAGCGGCGGTAGATTTGCAACCCCACGATGCATATTTGCTTCGGCGGTTGGGATGGATGTATCACCAGCGCAAGGAATATGATGCGGCATTTGTTGCATTGCAGGCGGCATTGCAGCTTGAGCCTGCTTATTTGGCCGTTTATCAAGATTTGGCAACCATTTCCGAAGCCCAAGACGATATTGAAGGTGTCATTGGCTGGTTAGAAGGTGCGGTGGCGGCTGTGCCTGCTTATAAAGGGTCCTATCGCGATCTGGCGAATTTCTATTTGCGCCAAGAGCGGTTCCAAGATGCACAATCACTTTTAGATGGCGTGGTAGCACGCTGGCCCGATGCCACTTGGGCTCATTTTGGTTTGGGGCGTTTGTATGTGCATTTAGATTTGCCAAGTCAGGCCATCGAATCTTTTCGCAACGTGATCACACTTGATCCGATTACCGATGTAGAATATGCTTTATTTGTTGAAGTGCACAGCGCTTTGGGCAATGTATATTACGATCAGGGAAATTATGAATTGGCCACTGAGTTTTTTAAAAAAGCCATCGATCTTAATCCTGCCGATCACAGCAGTATGAACAATTTGGCGTGGGTTTATGCGACCCAACAGATTCAGTTGGAAGAAGGCATTCGCTTGTCTCGTCTTTCATTGCGCCTGCGGCCAAACTCTCCGACTTATTTGGATACTTTGGCGGAATTGTATTTTATGTCGGGCGATGTTGGACATGCTGTAAAAATTATTTATCAAGCAATCGCATTGGATCCCGGTCAACCAGAATTACGGGCACATTTGCGCCGGCAGTTGGCGCGATTTTTGGCAGCCGGCCAGGGAAAGGTTTAATATATGGCCGAAGAAGATGAAGCCGCTGGCGAAGAAGAGGCCGGCCCAAAAGGGGGAGGGGGACCCGGGCGATATTTTGTGTTGGTTTTGTTGATTTTGCTTGCCGAAGGTGGTGTGGGGTTTTGGGTAATTGATCGGGCTATTCCGGCACCTGAGGTGCCACAAGAACAAACACGAGAAGAAGAGGAAAAAGAAGAGGTGGTTTGGAAGCCTCCTATTTATTATGAGGCCTTAGAAGGACTGATTGTGGAGCCGACGTCTCCGCGTGGCAAAAGTATGGTGCGTTTGAGCATTGCATTGCATGTGGATGACCAGGTGGTTGTTGATGAGCTTACATTGCGACACGTTATTATTTGGGA
>JBLHJX010000159.1:0-11730 GCA_047619225.1 Candidatus Latescibacterota bacterium | reverse complement strand
GCTGGTGCGCACACCACAGACCCTCCAGTCTGATATTGCAGGCACGGTTTGTGATAGCCCTGTTGAATGGATGGATGTGGGACCGACTTTGGTTGAGTTGGCTGGTGGTGAATTGTCTCATCAGCAGTTCGGGAAATCTTTATGTCCTACCCTTGCTGATGTATCAACAGAACATCGGGTAGAGGCCATTTCGGAATATGGTGGGGAAGTGATGTTGCTGAACCGAGAATGGAAGGCTGTGTTGAATCGCGAAGGGCAAGTTTATCTTTTATTCAATGTAAAAGATGATCCGCAAGAGGTGAATAATCTGGCGGGATTACCCGAGTTTTCGGATGTTGAACGTGGCTTACGATTACGAGTTTTGGAACGTTTGATGTGTGCCCAAGTGACGAGTGGGATCGATGTGCAGGCTAAAAAGTAGGTGCTCTTTTAAAACGATCATCTTATTGGTCATTTCTATTGTTTACTACCCGGCTTGCAAAGGTTTGGTAAGCGTCATTCCAAGCATCTGTGTGCGCGGGTTCATAGGTCTTGATGGTTGTAGAATTGCGTACGATTTCGCGTAGTTCTGAGTGTGACCCAACTTGTCCTTTGGCCATGGCTTGTATCAGTAGGTTGCCCATTGCAGTTGCTTCAATTGGGCCTGCCAATACGGTTCGTCCCGTGGCGTTGGCGATAAATTGGCACAGTAAGGTGTTTTGGATGCCGCCACCGACAATGTGGATGTTGCCCATGGTTTTACCCAAAGCATCTTCTAATTGATGCAGGGTATAGCGGCACTTGAGGGCAAGGCTTTCAAGGGCGGTGCGAACGATTTGTCCGTGGGTTTCGGGTATGGGTTGGTCGTTCTTTTTACATGCTTGTTGAATGCGTTTTGGCATATCGCCTGGTGTGCCAAAGTCGGCGTGGTCTGGGTCGATAAAGGATTTGAGAAGGGGGGCTTCATTGGCCAAAGCGGACAGTTGTGTCCAATCATAATTTTTACCCGCTAAATTCCAGACGCGTCGGCATTCTTGTACTAGCCAAAGCCCGGTGATGTTTTTGAGGAAACGGAATGTATTGCACACGCCGCCCTCATTGGTGAAGTTATGCTCGAGGGCTTTTTTGTTAATAGCCGGTTCAGATATTTCTGCTCCCATGAGCGCCCACGTGCCGCAACTGATGTAAACATCGTCGGGGGACCCGAGAGGTACTGCAGCGACAGCAGAACCCGTGTCGTGACAGGCTGGTGCGATGACATCGACGGCAGAAATGCCCAATTCTTGGTTCAATGTGTCACGTGTTGCACCTAAGATGGTCCCCGGTTGGATTATCTCGGGGAACATATCGGTGGGAATGCTGAGGGTGTCGAGCAGGTCATAGGCCCAAGTTTTCTTTCGCGGATCGTAGAATTGGGTGGTGGTGGCATTGGAAAATTCGCAGGTTTTGCGACCCGTAAACCAGAAATTAAATAAATCGGGCATGGTGAGAAATGTCTTAGCCATGTTTAATTGTGGTGCGTTTTGCAAGCGCATGGCCAAGAGTTGATAGAGTGTGTTGAGTTCCATGAATTGAATGCCTGTTTGTTCAAAAACCTCCTCTCGGGGGATGCGTTTGAAAACCTCGGCAAACATACCTTGGGTGCGGGCATCGCGGTAACAGCGTGGATTGCCCAAGAGTTCATCTTGTGCATCCAAAAGGCCAAAATCTACACCCCAAGTATCGAACCCCAGGCCATTTAGGGTTTTGGCCGATTGCACAGCTTTGCGCAATCCTACGCGCATCTCTTCATACAAGCGGAGAATGTCCCAATAATAGTTGGCGCCAACAGGGATGCCGTTGTTCTCAAAACGGTGAATTTCTTCAAGGGCAATGCGTTCCCCATCAAATCGTCCGATGACGGCTCTACCACTGGAAGCGCCAAGATCATAGGCTAAGTAATTTGTTGTTGCGGTCATAGGAAATCCTTTTGGTTTTCTACTTGATTTTATCGGTTGTGTTTTCATAAGTGATTTGCGATATTAGGGATACAACTGTTGTATGTCAAGTTTTACGTGCTGGCATATGACGAAGTGGGAAATCGACCAAAAGGAGGTCGAGATGCCGAATCGTGTTGATGTGAGTGCCAATGTGGCCCGCCCAACATTTGGACAAAATGAAGCACGGCAGGCCAACCGAGCTTCAGAAGCCGCATCGTCTGAAACACAACCCACGCAAAGAGACCGGGTTGAAATTTCTGCGCAAGCGCGGTTACAAGCCGAGCAAAACCAACCCTCTGCTGGTGCCAATGCCTCAGGTGCGGCAGCTGATGCGCCCAGTGCACGCCCCGAAGAAGCGGGCGGGCAAGGCGTAAATCAAGCCACAGCCCAACAGGCAGAACAACTTAGAGAAACCCGTGAGCAGAGTGTCCAAGAAAATGCTCAAGAACCACCAGAACGACAGGGAAATCTTGTAGATGTGGTTGGATAGTTTTTTTGTTTGGTTTAGCAGAAACAATATACCCGCTGATAAGGTTCTTCAGCGGGTATTTTTATGAGGGGTTGTGTGTGCCTACGGTTGTTCATTGCGCCAATCCATTCTTACCCGTGACAACGGTGTGGATGTATGATCAGATTCGGATGCTTAAAAAATATCATCCGGTTGTCTTGACGCAGTTGCGGCAGAATGCGGATGCATTTCCACTTTGTGATGTATTTTCTGCTGAGGACTTGCCGGGTGCAGTTCATTTGTTTTATCGTGTCATTCGCAAAGTGCGAGGCACATACGCGGGGTATGAGAAATGGATTCGCCAGGTGGATGGTGCATTGATTCATGCGCATTTTGGGCAGGAGGGTTATCGGTGTTTGGAAGCCAAAAGACAAACGCAGGTGCCTATGGTGACCACCTTTTACGGCATGGATGTCTCGCAACTCCCAAGACAGAAAGTATGGCAAAAAAGGTTTGCCCGCTTGTTTGCCGAAGGTGAGTTGTTTTTGGCCGAAGGCACCTATATGGCCGAGCAATTGGTGAAAATAGGGTGTCTGCCCGAACGTGTGAAAGTGCAACATTTGGGTGTCGATTTAGACGCGATTCCGTTTATTCCGCAGGTTCAGCGAGATACTGACACGCCCGTGGTGTTGACTTATGCCGCGTTTCGAGAAAAAAAGGGGTTGGTTTACGCCCTTCGTGCATTTGCCAAAGTTGCACGTGCGTATCCCCAGGTGCAATTGCGCATGATTGGTGATGGACCATTGCGGAATGTGTTGGAAGCTGAGATTGGCAAATTGGGTTTGCAAGAACGTGTGACAATGCTGGGTTTTTTGTCGCATGACGCTGCATTGAAAGAATTGGGCCGTGCCAGTATCTTGCTTTACCCCAGTGTCACTGCAACCGATGGGGATACAGAAGGTGGCGCGCCAGTAGCACTGATTGAGGCCCAAGCTTCGGGTACGTCTGTCGTCTCATCTCTGCACGCCGATATTCCCGAAGTAGTGCCCAATGGGCGGTGTGGTTTGTTATTTCCTGAGCGCGATGTGGATGGATTAGCGACGGGTTTAGAAACGCTTTTGGACTCTGTTGTTATGCGAGATGAGATGGCACAAGCCGGACGCGCCCATGTTGAAAGCGCGCATCATTTGGGCAGGCAAGCAGAGAAACTTGAACAAATTTACGATGATATTTTGGGCACATAAAAAAGCAGACCCCATGGAGTCTGCCTATATTTATATAGTGAAATCGATGTGGGTGCCATCTTTGTCTTGTTGGTATCGGATTTTTGGCTTTGGTTTTTTTTTTGCCAATTTTCTGTGTTTTCGCTGTTCCTTCTCTGGGTATTGCTCGGTCTTGACGTGCGAATTCACCACATTGACTGGGGCCAGCATGAGACATCACCACCTTGGGGGAAGAAGGTAAAATATCTGCCGCAACACGTATTGTATCTATCCATACAATCGGCAGTTATGCCTTCTTCTTTAGGGCAGTAAGCTTCTAATGCGCGAAGCCATCTCGCGAAGGGCCAAACGAAGGCGGTCAATTTCTTCGGTGTTTTCATCAACCATCAGTTCAAGTGTTTCGGCGAAGGCACGTTGTTGAACAATGAGATCGTAATGTTCCAAAGCACGTTGCACGCTCAAACATAAGTCATTGTTATTCCATGGCTTGGAAATAAACTGGTAAACACTGGCCTCGTTGATAGCATCCATGGCCAGTTGCATATCGCCGTGGGCCGTCAGGAGAATGCGCATCGCATCGGGGCAAATACTCTTTGTCTCCCTAAAAAGTGTGATGCCATCCATTTTGGTCATGCGATAATCTGATAGAATCAGATCTGGTGATTCAGTTTTTAAGATTTCAAGTGCTTCAGTGCCATCCGACGCTGTGGTTACGCGATAACCGCGGCTTGTAAACAGGTCTTCAAGTACGAGAAGCACACCTCGCTCGTCATCTACGAGTAAAATGTGATGCGGCATACACCACTCCTTAATTTGCTGGGTGTCTTGTTTTTTGAGATGTTAAAATACACAATGCCGAGCGCTTACACAAGCAATAGAAACTTGCTCAAATGCGTTTGGTACACTGGGTTGTGTGCCAAATTTAGAGGCCTCTATGAAAAAAAGACAAAAAAAAACGGAACAGCAAGCTCGCATTCAAGGCATGGCTCCTCACGGATGGGCCGTGTCTGGCAAGGGCCGAGATCGTGTTCATGTTTGGGGTGGGTTGTTGGGAGATCATTTGCGCATTGGGAGCTTCAGGCATGAGCGGGGCCGTGTTGAAGCGGCCATTGAAACTGTGTTGGACCGTAAGATCGAAGCAGTTACGCCTCGGTGCGCGCATTTTGATCGCTGTGGAGGGTGTTTGTGGCAGCAGGTGCCCTATAACTCTCAGCTTTTAATGAAACAGGAGATTGTGAAATCTTGTTTTGCCAATGCGCGTTTGGACACGGCTTGTGTGCTGCCTGTTCTGGGGAGTGAGAATCCTTTTGAGTATCGCAACAAAAACGACTTCACGTTTGGGTTTGGACCAGAGCCAGCTCTCGGTTTTTTTGAATCCGAAATCAAAATTTCAGAAGGAAGAACCCGACCTGAACGAGGGCGTGTACCGGCTGTCTTTGAAGTGGAATCGTGTGTTCTACAACCCAATTTCGCAGATCGCATCCTTGGTAAGTTGCGAAATGCCCTCATGGAGAAACGGTTGTCCTATTATCACCCAGGAAGTCGGCGGGGTATTTTGCGTTCTTTGGTGATACGCCAAAGCGCAGATTCTGGCGATGTATTGGTTCATTTTGTTGCGATGAAAGATTGTAGCGAAGAATTGACACCTGTTGCGAGTGAGTTGATGATGAGCGAGCCATGTGTAAAGGGTGTGGTGCTGAGTATTAATAACAAACGGTCTAAGAATGCCGTGCCTCAGTCTCAAACGGTCTTAGCCGGACAGGGTTGGATTTCTGAAAAGATATCGGGTTTGACGATAAAGGTATCTCCCACATCATTTTTGCAGGTGAATACGCGTCAGGCAGAAAAGCTCTATGGCATCGCATTGGACTTTGCCGAGTTGTCGGATACAAGCCAGGTGATCGATCTGTACTGTGGTTCGGGCAGTTTTTCTTTGCTCTTAGGCCAACAAGCACATCGTGTTTTAGGCATTGAAGTGGTTGAAGTCTCTGTGGGGGATGCCCAGGAAAATGCCTTGAGAAATGGAATTAAAAACTGTGATTTTGTGTGTGGGGATGTTGCGGATATTTTGCCAGCTCAAGTGGCCGATGGCAACCGACCCGATGTGGTGACTGTTAATCCGCCACGTGCGGGGGTGTTGCCGTCTGTGATTGATAATATCTGTTTGGCAAGTCCGAAAAGAATCGTGTACATCTCATGCAATGCAGAAACGTTGGCGAGAGATTTGGTACACTTTAATCGGTGTGGTTATCGGATAAAGACAGTTCAGCCTGTGGACATGTTTCCACAGACGCCTCACGTTGAGGTTGTGGTTAAATTGGAACCTCGCGTGCGGTAATCGGTGGGTTCGTGAGACTGATGTTGTAAACTCATAAATTCGTTGTTTTGATAAGTGTTATCCGCTATAATAGCCGTAGAGTTTTTTTAAATGACGATTTGGGAAAGTGTTAAGGAGTTGGTTTATGGCTGAAACAATGATAGCCGACGCACCTCGTTCGGTCCATGTCATGGCAAAACCATCGGGGGCGGTTTGCAATATTGATTGCACCTATTGTTTTTATCTGGAAAAAGAAAAACTCTATCCAGAAAAAGGCAAAGAGTGGAAAATGAGTGATGACACACTTGAACAATACGTCAAGCAATATATAGAAGCCCAAGATGTTCCTGAGGTGAATTTTGCTTGGCAAGGTGGCGAGCCTACGTTGATGGGGATTGATTTTTTTAACAAAGCAATAGCATTTCAAGCCCGCTATGCTAATGGGAAGACCATTAGTAATGCCTTTCAAACCAATGGTATCTTGTTAGATGATACATGGGGCGCATTTTTAGCAACACACAAGTTCTTGGTGGGCGTTTCGATAGACGGCCCCCAGCCGATGCATGATCATTACCGAGTGGATAAGGGGGGGAAACCTACATTTGACCAAGTGATGCGTGGGATAGAGGTGCTTAAAAAACACAAGGTGGAGTTCAACACACTCACGGTATTGCAAGCTCATAACGCGCAGTATCCGATCGAAGTTTACAATTTTTTGAAGTCCATTGGTAGCCAATTTATGCAGTTTATTCCCATTGTGGAGCGTATCGCGACACACCCTCGGGAAGATTTATTGACCTTGGTCGATCCAAAATTTGAAGACGGTGCAACGGTGTCAGAATGGTCGGTGAGTGCCCGTCAGTATGGACGATTTCTATCTCAAGTTTTTGAAGAATGGGTGCGCAAAGATGTGGGCCGTTATTTTGTTCAAATCTTCGACGTGGCTTTGGGGGCTTGGTTAGGACAAAACCCGAGTCTGTGCATTTTTTCGGAAACATGTGGCGATGCACTCGTTATTGAGCACAATGGAGATTTGTATTCGTGTGATCATTATGTTTACCCCGACTATAATTTGGGCAATGTGCACGCGCAATCCATTAGAGAATTGGTTGCAAGTCCTCAGCAGCGCAAATTTGGTACTGACAAACGGGACACATTACCACAATACTGTCAGGAATGTGACTATCGTTTCGCGTGCAATGGCGGTTGTCCCAAACATCGTTTTATTCTTACGCCAGATGGCGAAAAAGGGTTGAATTACTTTTGCAAAGGCTACAAGGCCTTTTTTAAAACCGCTGACCCCTATTTGCGGGTGATGGCTGGCGAACTTTCAAGAGGACGGCCTGCCGCAGGTGTCATGTCATGGATCAAGCAGCGTGATCAAGAACGTTTGGACGAACAAATGCAACAGGTCGGTCGCAATGCACCCTGTCCCTGTGGCAGCGGGAAGAAGTTTAAACAATGTCATGGGCAAAAGGGATGATTGATCGGGCAACACTTAAAGAGTATGGGGAACGGGATGGTGTGGCCGTTGTAACTTTTGATGATGGGCGCGAATTGCAAATAATACCCGAGTGGGGGATTGATTCGGTTAAGGGTATCGAGGGGGTGCATTTGTTTGATTCGGGTGAGATGGTTGCAGAAGTTCGTAAGGGAAGTTTTTGGTCGAATGGGAAAGTTGACCAGCGCGAATTAGGTGCTTATTGTGCATTTGCCATTACTTTAGAACGGGAAGTGTATCGTTATTACCGGCAGGGAAAGATTGCAGAAGACGAATGGCAAAAAAGGTTTCGTAATTTTTGGAAGGTTGTGATTAAGAGCCGCCAAGTTGCAAGTGCTTTGGCACAGACACAATTGCCGACTCGAGGTCTAATGGGCGTTTCTTGATGTGTTTAGGGCTGGACGGATCGCGGAAAGTTTACGAAGATATCGAAAGTCTGGAATGTTCACATGACGTGCGTGGTGTTATCCAGAATGATTATGCGGTAAGGGCCATCGTGGTTTTGGATTGTTTTGCAAAAGATACCACGCCGATATTTGGGGCCAAATTGGCCGACTTTATTCCCTTATTTCGGATTTATACAGAGTGACTATATGGCGATTGTTTTGGTGGTGGATGACAGCGAAGATATTCGAGTGATGCTTCAGGATTTCCTGCAACTTGAAGGTCATACGGTGCTCCTTGCGGAAGACGGGGGGCAGGGTTTGCGTATATTTCAATCGCATGTCCAAGATATTGATCTTTTGATCTCTGATATTTATATGCCAGAGATGGATGGTTTGGAAGTGATCCGTTTGGCTCGTGCGATGAAACCCGATCTGAAGATTATTGCGATGTCTGCCGGAGATAAAAAAGGGAACTTGGCTTTCTTGGATTTTGCGGGTGACTTTGGTGCAGCACACCTATTGCCCAAGCCCTTTAAAATCCAAGATTTACTTGTTGTGGTTAATCAGCTATTGGCTTAGTAAACAATTTCTTACAAATTACTCCAAGGTGGCGATGATGGCGATGGAGGTAATCAACATTACCTATACATTCAACTTTCCAGATGGACACCAAGAAACTTTTGTTGTGAATTTGGATCCGGAGACGGTAGAAGTTACAGACCCATTGCCGGAAAATTTACCCGAGTGGACACGTTTGGATTTTCATAAGTGTGCACACTGTCCCCTCGATTCTGAAACGCACCCACATTGCCCTTTGTCTGCACGTATTGCGGGCATTGTTGATCGTTTTACCCAGATCATATCCTATGAGGAGATGGTGGTTGAAGTGCAAACCCCTGAGCGAACCGTGTCGAAAGATACGACTGCGCAACAAGGATTGAGCGCGTTGATGGGGTTGGTGATGGCGACCAGCGGGTGCCCGATTACAGCACTGTTCAAACCCATGGCAGCATTTCATCTGCCCTTTGCAAACTCAGATGAAACAACGTATCGTGCAGCGTCGATGTATCTGTTGGCGCAGTATTATCTCAACCGGGAAGTGGGAAAGGTTGATTTGTCGATGCGCGGGTTGGAGGATTTTTATCGCAGCATTGAGGTTTTAAATGAACACATGGCCAAACGTGTGCGTGCCGCCACAGAACGTGATGCAGCGATTAACGCTTTGGTTGAATTGGATTTCTTTGCGAAGAATTTTACTTTTGGCCTGGAAGACAGGCTAGAAGAGTTAAAGTATGTGTTTCAGCCCTATCTGGATCGGTTTGAGGCGGGCAATGAATAATGGGTAATGAAAAGCAAAGGCAGAGATACCTGAGTAGTTTTCTGGGTTGTACACAAACGGCGTTCATTTGGACGTCGTTTTTTTATGTAATACTTCTTGACAATGCTTTGGAGTTAACGATTATAGCGTGGTAGTGGAATGGAGATTTTAAAATGGACGAAAGTCCTGTGTACTGGTGGGAAGTCGTCAGTCGATAAGTTGTAAAAATTCCTGAAAGTTCATAAAATGGTCGATGAACCAAAATGGAGAAGTTGAACGTGAAGAAGCCAAAAATTTATATTGCGTTGCCCGAAAAGGATACAAACTTGCGCGCAGAAGACCGAGATCATTTGAGGTCTTTTGCTGAGGTGGTGCAGCACCCTGGGGATCAGATGCCAACGCCTGAAGAGAAGCGTGATGCCTGTGTCGGTGTGGATGCGATCATTGTGGGGCGTAGCGGTGGGTGGTTGACACGTGAGATCATTGATGCGGCAATCGGGTTAAAAGCGGTGGGTGTGGTGGGTGGTGCCGTGGGGCGAACGGAACCTGACTATTTGATGGATAAAGGGGTAACCCTCATCAATACGGGGTGGGCGATGTCGCCGGCGGTTGCCGAAACCACGCTGGCAATGATGTTGAACGGTTTGCGTGATTTTCCGCATATGATTGAACGTATGAAAAAAGATGGATGGGGCAAAGCGCGAGATGCGGTGGATTTAACAGGTAAAGCTGTTGGATTGATTGGCTTTGGGATGATTGCCAAACGTGTGGTTGAACTGTTGCAGCCGTTTCAGGTCGATCTGCGGGTGTTCGATCCGTACATTGATGCGGCCGTTGTCACACGGTATGGGGGCAAATTAGTCGGTTTAGACGATCTGATGTCGCATTCTTTGGTGGTTTCTATACACGCGGGTTTGACAGATGAAACGAAGAGCATGATTGGTGTTCGCGAATTGGCATTGTTACCAGATCGTGCACTGATTGTCAATACGGCGCGTGCAGGGGTAATAAATGAAGATGCTTTGGTTGCGGCATTACAGTCGGGTCGTATTCGGGCGGCGTTGAATGTGTTTTGGAAGGAGCCCCTGCAAGCCGACCATCCGTTGCGCAAATTGGATAACGTGATTCTCACACCGCATGGTGGTGGGTTAACCTTGGATACAATGCGCCGTCACAGCGAAAGTGTTGTACACGATCTGGAACGATTTTTTAAGGGTGAACATGTGCAGAATGTGGTGACCCGTGAGATGTTGGGGCGGATGACTTAAAACAGGCCTATTTTGCCCAAAGGGGTATGCCTGAAGTTATGCCAAAGACTGGTATCGCTATTAAATACATCGCGAGCGTGACAACAACAATGCTGATGAAGTTGAGCCACACCCCCGTGCGAGACATTTCGGGAATAGAAACGCGACCGCTGCCAAAGATTACGGCGTTTGGTCCCGTGCCTGAAGGCAGCATGAAGGCGCACGAGCAGGCAAATGTACCAGGTATCATGAGCAAGAACGGGTGGGCTTGACCTGCAATGGCCATGGTCGCCAAAACGGGTAGAAAAATGTTGGCGGTTGCGGTGTTTGAATTGATTTCGGTGATGAAGGTCATGAACAGCACGACGAGCAGCAATACCAGAATGAGCGGCAGAGCACTGATAAAACCCAGTTCATTGCCGATCCAAGTGGCGAGTCCTGTTTCAGAAAACCCCTTGGCTATTGAATACCCGCCGCCCACTATGAGTGGAACGCCCCAGGGCACGCTTTCGGCCGATTTCCAATCGAGCAATCGGGTGGTTCCTTTTCCCGATGGGATAAGGAACATTGCCAAAGCGGCGACGACTGCAACTGTTGCATCGTGAACCATGTCTTCAACGCCCAATAAGCTCGCCCAGCCTGGAATCACCATCTGGTCGATGGTAAAGCCTCTACGGAAGACCCACCCGAGTGCTGTTATGATGAAAATGATGAGTACGCGCTTTTCGGCTTTGCTCATGGTACCTAGGGATTGCACTTCTTTCTCAATCACTTCGCCACTGCCCACAAAGCTGCCTTCGATTTTGTGATACTTCACGAGGTACAACCATGTGATGGGCAAAAAGATGATGACGAGTGGGATGCCAATGAGCATCCAGTCGAAGAAACTGATCTCGGGTGCCAACGGATAGAGGCTCTTGACCATGCCTGCGAAGACCATATTGGGTGGGGTACCGATGAGGGTTCCGGTGCCACCTATGCTGGCAGCATAGGCAATGGCGAGCATGAGGGCGAGGCCAAACCCATCTTTTTCTTTGGTTTCGGTTTCTTCACGGGCTATAACGGCCAAGCCGATGGGCAGCATGAGGAGGGCGACGGCGACATTGGCGATCCACATAGATAAAAAAGCGGTGGCGATCATAAAACTGAGGATAAGACGGCGGCGACTGGTGCCAATGCGTTGAATGATGGCCAATGCGATGCGCTTGTGCAGGCCGTGTATTTCGATGGCTTTGGCAATGAAAAAACCTGCGAGCAACATTAAGACATAGTTGTGACCGTAATTTGCCGCAACGGTTTTGGCATCAATGACATTCATGAGCGGAAATAACG
>JBLHJX010000158.1:0-11747 GCA_047619225.1 Candidatus Latescibacterota bacterium | reverse complement strand
CGGCTGCTATTCGTGAGTCTGGCAAAATGTGGGGGCCAGATGGTGCGCTTCACGATACAAAGTTTGCGATTCCCGATCGGTGTTATGCAGGGATTTATCAGGCAACCATTGATTTTTGTAGAGAACACGGTGCTTTTGATGTGACCACGATGGGCAATGTTTCTAATGTGGGTTTGATGGCGCAAAAGGCAGAGGAATATGGGTCACACGATAAAACGTTTGAACTTTCTGCACAGGGCACGGTGCGTGTTGTGGATGCTTCTGGGAAGGTTTTGTTTGAGCACGCTGTTGAAGCAGGTGATATTTGGCGGATGTGTCAAACCAAGGATCTTCCGGTTCAAGATTGGGTTAAGTTGGCAGTTACGCGCGCTCAGGTTACAGGTTCACCGGCTATTTTTTGGTTGGACAAAAACAGAGCGCATGATGCCAATCTCATTGAGAAGGTGACTGTTTATTTGAAGGATCACAATACAGAGGGTTTGGATATTCAGATTCTGTCGCCGGTTGATGCGACGCGGTTGTCACTTGAACGGGCACGTGCAGGCAAGGATACCATTTCTGTGACGGGCAATGTGTTGCGTGATTATTTGACGGATTTGTTTCCGATTTTGGAATTGGGAACCAGTGCCAAGATGCTTTCAATTGTGCCGCTGTTGGCAGGGGGTGGGCTTTTTGAAACGGGTGCTGGTGGGTCGGCACCTAAGCATGTGCAGCAGTTTGTGGAAGAAGGGCATTCGCGGTGGGATTCTTTGGGAGAGTTTTTGGCGCTTGCGGTTTCTTTGGAAGATTTGGGATATAAAACGAAGAATGATACGGCACTGCTTTTGGCTGAGGCACTTAATGAAGCCAATACCAAATATTTGTCTGCCAACAAGTCGCCTTCGCGTAAGGTGAATGAGTTGGACAATCGGGGTAGTCACTTCTATTTGGCTTTGTATTGGGCACAGGCGGTGG
This sequence comes from Candidatus Latescibacterota bacterium, assembly GCA_047619225.1. Lineage (GTDB taxonomy): Bacteria > Latescibacterota > UBA2968 > UBA2968 > UBA2968 > JABIFK01. The sequence continues at coordinate 10,793 of JBLHJX010000158.1, read as the reverse complement.
CGAGGCAGGATAAGAACGCAGGTTTAAAAGAGAAGTTTGGGAAGTTGGCGCAGCAGTTGGAAGAGAATGAAGCGAAGATTAATGAGGAATTGCTTGCTGCACAGGGGAAGCCCGTTGATATTGGTGGGTATTATCGACCGGATGCAGAGAAGACAGCGGCGGCGATGCGGCCGAGTGCGACGTTTAATGCGATATTAGAAGCGTGTTAAGAAATTGAAAAAATAAAATGCGGCTTGATCAGACGTATTTTATATCGGAGCGTGTTCCTTCTTGGAATGCGCTCTTTTTTATTTGTATGCCTTCGGCGACCTACTTTTTCCAACAGCTGAAAAAGTAGGCAAAAAAGCTGCCACTGCGTGGGGCTTTAAATGTACTTCAGTGTTTATTACGGGCTTAGGCCACCCTCACCTGCCCGCGCAGTTCCCACCCCCCGCCTCGTGTTCCACACGCCACCCATCTCACCCCACAACCCCGCCAACTGCACAACGGCCCACACCACCAGCGAGTCGCATTGAAGTTTTTGATCTTTGAGGTTTTGCCTGTATTCCCCCTTTAGGGGGCTAGGGGGTGGGTTTCGTGTTTTGCTTCAGGGTTTGAGATGCAAGATCTCACGGGCTTCATCGGGTGTGGCGACGGGGCGTTCGGCTTCGGTTGATATGCGGGCGATGCGGGCCACGAGTTGTTCGTTGGTGGCGAGTTCACCTTTGCGGTAATAGATGTTGTCTTCTAAACCTACGCGCACATGACCACCCATGGGAATGGCCATGATGGCCATGGGCAGTTGGTGGCGGCCAATGGCGGCAACGGTCCAACTGGCGTCTTTGGGAATGGCTTCGCTGAGGTAGAGGAGGATTTTGGGGTTGGCGGGTTGAGAGCCTTTGCTGCCTAAGACAAAGTCGAAGTGTAAGGGTGGTTCGGCCAGACCTTGTTCGACAAGTAAGAGGGCGTTGTCGATCATGCCCGATTCGAAGATTTCCATTTCGGGTTTGGTGCCGGTTTCTTTCATGAGGGTTGCCAATGCTTCGACGACTTCAAATGAGTTGGCATAGACTTGGTCGGGAAAGTTCATGGAGCCTGTGGTGAGGGAGGCCATTTCTGGGCGGATGCGTTTGACGGCTGCAGATCGGGCATCAATATCAATTCCGGCGCGTGCACCGGTGGAGATTTGAACGATCAGGTCGGTGCGTTCGGTGATGAGTTGGTGTGTGCGTTCGAAGATGTCGGGATCTAAGGAGGGGTTGCCTTGGGCATCGCGTGCATGGATGTGTGCGATGCTGGCACCTGCTTCCTGACAACGTACGGCAGATTGGGCGATTTCTTCTGGGGTGATCGGTATATGAGGGGTGTGGTCTTTGGTGGGTACAGAACCTGTTAATGCAATGGTGATAATGAGTTTGTCCATAATGCGTGCTCCTGATGTGATGGCGAATTTTGATGATAAAGGTGTTAGGCTGACCAGCGGTCAATTTCGATGAGCGCTTTTGCTATGCGTTCTTTTAGTGCTTGGGTAGATTCGGGTGTCCAGTCGTAGAATCCCTTTCCTGTTGTGACGCCTAAATCCCCACGTTCGACTTTTTCATTTAGAATATCGGGTACATCAGAGAAAGATGCGAGGGTGGGAAAGAGTTCTTTTAATATGGCTTGTTTTTGCTTGAGGTTGGTGAGTTCTGTGATTTCAAAAGGGCCCGCGACTGCCCAGCGCCGGCCAATGCTGTTTTTAACAACCAGGTCAATGTCTTGAGGGGTTGCCACACCGTCTTCTACCAACGATAAGATTTCACGCCATACAGCAGCCTGGATGCGGTTGGCAATAAATCCGGGCAATTCTTTTTCAACCATGACGGGGGTTTTGCCAATGTTTGTCATGAGGTCAAATATGAGGGTTGCTGTTTCATCGGATGTTTGGGCACTGCGAATGATTTCGACAAGGGGAATGAGAAAGGGGGGATTGAAATAGTGCGTGCCGATGACTTTGTCTGGGCGCTGTGTTGCGGTTGCCATTTTGCTGGGCATGTAGCTGGATGAATTGCTTGCTAAGATGGTGTGTGTGGGACAACGGGCGTCTAGTTCTTTATAGAGTGGTAATTTGATGTCTAAGTTTTCGGTCATGGCTTCGATGACCAGGTCTGCGTTGGATACTGCTTTACCTAAATCTGTTTCTGTATGGATGTGTGATAGGGCATGGTCACCTTGACCGGGTTCACACATGTGTTCTCTTTCCATCATATCGAAATTGGTGCGTATGCGATTGCGGGCATTTTGGAGGAGGTCATTGTTGAGGTCGTTTAAGGTTACTTGATAGCCTGCTTGTGCAAATTCTTGTGCGATGCCATGCCCCATGAGTCCAGCACCTATGATGGTGATATTTTGAATGTTATTCATGTTTACCTGTTTGGTTATGATCTGTACTGGGTGAGGGTGGGAGTTCTTTTGGAAGTTCAAAATCTGTTTTTGTGTGTGTGCCTTCGGCGACTTACTTTTTTTCAACAGCCAAAAAAAGTAAGCAAAAAAGGCCGTCACTGCGTGAGGCTTTAAATGTACTTCAGTGTTTTTACGAGCGGAGGCCACCCTTACCTGCCCGCGCAGTTCCCACACCCTGCCTCGCGTTCCACGCGCCACACTTCCGACCCATCACAACCCACCAACTGCACAACGGCCCACGCCACCGGCAGGTGAAGTTGAAGTTTTAGTTCGTAGGACTTTGCAATCGTCGCGCTGGAATTTATTCCGGCGCGAAGGTTGGGCGATTACATATCTAATTTTTCAATTCCCTTCAGGAGGGGCCGGGGGTAGGTACCTTTTATCCACGTTCCTTTAGATCATACATAGCGATAAAGTAAGGATGGTTGGGATCGTAGTGCGTTAGTGTGTCGGGGTTCTCGACATGACCAATAGGGCGGGTGTTTTGACCTTCAACGCCTGTTGCTTCGTCGCCGATGTCTTGACGGCAGGTGTCAATTTTTGCCAGGAGGTTTTGTACGATGTCGGGGTGTTGGTCATAGACATTGTTGGTTTCGCCGATGTCGTTTTCGAGGTTGTAGAGTTCGTTGATTGCTTCGTCGTCTTTGCGAATGTGTAGTTTCCATTGGTCGCTGCGCACGGCTTCGATGCTGTTGCGTTTGTAATAGAAGAAGGCGTCGTGTTGTGAGTGGGCATCGGGTTCGACGAACATGAGGGGGCGGATGTCTTTGCCGTCGATGATGCGATCTGTGGGGATGGATGCGTTACCGATTTGGGCGAGGGTGGGGTAAAAGTCCATGGAGAGGGTGAGTTCGTTGGATGTTTGACCGGCGGGGATTTTTCCGGGCCAGCGCATGATGCAGGGTACGCGTTGGCCGCCTTCCCAGGTGGTGCCTTTGGTGGCGCGTAAGGGGGCGTTGCTGCCGCCTTCGTCGCGGGCACGGGAGCCGTTGTCGCTGGTGAAGATGACGAGGGTGTTGTCGTCGAGGCCGAGGTCTTTGAGTTCGTGAAGGAGGACGTCGGTGGCCCAATCGATACAGGCGACGGCGGCACCGTAGACGCCGTTTTGGGAGTCGGGCATAAAGCGTTGGGGAGGATAATGAGGGAGGTGTACGTGCATGTGGGCGAAGTAGAGGAAGAAGGGGGTGTCTTTGTTGTCACGGATAAAACGAACGGATTCTTCTACGTAGCGTTCGGTGATGCTGGTTTGGTCGGGTTGGGCTTGGATGACGTCTTCATCACGTAGGAGTGGGAGCGGGGGATTTTTGTCGTCTTCGCGTTGACGGCCCATGTCGTTGCTGTAGGGAATGCCGTAGTAGCTGTCGAAGCCGTGACGCGTGGGTAAAAATTCTTTTTGGTCGCCACAGTGCCATTTGCCAACGATTTTGGTGGCGTAGTCTTGGTCTTTGAGCAGGCGGGCGATGGTGATTTCTTCGGGGTTGAGGCCAACACCTTGACCGGGAAAGAGGACCCAGCGGCCTTCGAATGAACCGAATCCGATGCGGGAGGGGTAACAGCCTGTGAGCATGGCACCACGTGAGGGTGAGCAGACGGGTGAGGCCATGTAAAAGTCGGTAAAGCGAATGCCTTCTTCGGCCATTTTGTCGAGGGCAGGGGTTTTGTTAACGGTGGAGCCATAACAGCCGAGGTCGCCGTATCCTAAGTCGTCGCAATTGATGAGGATGATATTGGGTTTCATGGGGTTCCTTTTTTGTTATTCATGGTGTGATAAAAAAATAGTTGTGTGTTCATCCATCTAACAAGACTTCGTCCCAGGGCCCTTGCCATTCACAGGGACGGCCCAATGTCCAATGGATGCGCAGGTCCTCTCCGTTGACGGTTACTTTGGCGTCGGCAGAGCCTTGTCTGCACGTGTCTGGAAAACCGCCTCGGTGTGGGCAGGTGACGTCGCCTTCATATTGAAGCCCAGGTTCTCCGAGTGGTGCTTCGATGCGGTTGCCATTTGGGTCGTGCTGGTGGTGCCCTTTCATGAGGGTCATGGCCAGGTCGCGGTCGATGTTGCCATAGTTGTGTTTGATATCCCACATGAGGGTCCGGAAGCGAATGGTGCTGCCTTCATAGGTCGATTCGCTGCCGAATTTTGTCATGGGTCGGTGTTGGGTGTCGATATGACCAGGCGTCGAAGATGTTGGTGTTGAGTACTTTGTGATAGTGGCTGCTTTCTTTGGCAAAGGGCGATTTGTCGAGTTCTTCACCAGCGCCTTCGGCAACACCTTCCATAAATCGAATGAGTTCTGGGTTGAGTGCGGCGAGTTGGGCTTCGTACTTTGGGAGTGCTTCTACCGTTTCCTTGAAGCCCCATTCTTCTTTGTGACCTTTCCACCACACATCTGAGACCGAACGCACCAAGTCTCCTGCTTGGTTTCCAACTTGAAAACCGAGATCGAACCAAGACCCTTTTAATGCGCCTAAAAATCGTGCGCGAGATTCAAAAAGTGGATGCCCAGGTGAGACTTGATAGTTTTTTGTGTTGGGGTTTCCGCTGTCTTTAGATAGGAATGCTTGCATATCGGATCTCCAAAAAAGGTGTTGCTAATCGGTTGTATTTTGACAGAGCGCTTCAGCCATACAGTTTTGTATAGCTGCGTGTGAGGAGAAGTCATAGATCTTTACGGCGTCATAGGTTGGACTTGATGATGACACCATCAAGATCCAGTACAATAACACCCGATGGTTGCATAGAGACTTATTACCTAATCGTTATAGATTTCGATTCCGAGAACGCTTTCATCGAAGTCCAACATCTCGAATACATGTTCTTCTGAGAGCTGTGAAAACCAAGTCGGATGGTTGATCGTGATACCGCCACCGTCGGGATAAACGAGGTTCTCAATCATGCCTTCAAATCCTTCTTGCCAGGTTCCGCTAAATCCGACACAGAAGCCGTGTCTCTTCAAATGGTATTGTTCCTTGGGGTTGATATTCCCAGAGGTGAATGACGAACCTGGGCTGCAGATATGACTTCTTGAATTGCTGAACCCGTGATGTTCGGCATTGGGACTGATGATGGCATCTTCAGAGATGTTGGAAAAGACCCGTTCGCTTTCCACGACTGGGAGTTGTGAGCGGTGCGGTTCGTCGAGGTCATCTTGCCACGTGATGATCTGATTCCAGTTGATGGGTGGTTCCAGTATTGTTCCATTATCCATTCTTGCTGCCCAGTGCTGACGCAACCAGAAGTCGCTGATTTTAGTTTCTGAGTTGTAGGGGGCCGAAGGATAGTAGTTGGAGATTGGGAAGTGCCTGATGCCATACTTATACCCATTGTTTAAGGTTTCTTGATTGGCAATGTGCATATGGGTTGCAGACCCAATTTTTAGGGCGGATTGCCAGTTCATTTCTTCGTATGGGTTTATCATTTTTTCTCCAGTATCGCGTATAACATTCGCGTAGTAGGCGCGCGTTTGTGGACGTTTTTAATGGATGCGATTGTTAGATGTTTGTGCCAATACTGTTTTGTATTGCTTTTACCGAAGAATATGTAGAAACACAATAGGGTACCAAATAGGTGAGCGCTATTTGATAAATTTTACCCATCGTCAACGATAAGTGAAATATAGCAGTGCTGTGGTTGATGAGTGCCAGTAGGGTGCCAACGACCAAGGAGACTTTAAGTGAGGTTATAACCACCTCTCTTGAAAGCGCAATTAGTATAAATTTGGAAGATGTTTTTATCATAGAAATTCTCCGAATTCTTTGTTAATTATGCAGACCTCTATATCCATGATTCGCATTGGATGATCTGTTTTGTGTTTCACATATGCGATGTGTCTGCTATTTTTAGACGCACAGTGCCTGCCTTCTTGCTGGAAACTTCTATGGTTCCCTCTGGTGCGTTTGCAAAGCGCACGGTCCATTCTACTTTCCGGCGTCCCCCGTATCCACTTAAGTGTCCGATCTCTTGTTTGGCATCTCCAATGAGTAATGTGTCTTCTTCATTAAGCTGAATCTGTGCTTCAACAGGTTTGGCTTGATTCATTTTAATAGCTTGCTGGGTTACGTTCGTGGGCAGGTAACCGTCATTTCGAACGGCAACGGCAATGCGGTAGACCTTGTCGCCGATCTCTTCGATTTGGTGAATTTCGGCACCCAACTTTGGAGCGGCTTGGGCGTGGGCGATTAGGAAGTGGGACATTTTTTCACACGTTTCTTCGAGAAACTGTGGCGGTGCGTTGTTGCGCCAGAGCCGTTTCCATCCGCCGAGTTCTACAGGCCCTAGTTGGGGATGATCGAATGGATGCCACTTTATGAAACCTTCACCTTGTAGTACTTCGTCGTTCCATTTTAGGATTGCTGCCTCGACTTCTTCTAAGCCATCGAGGTCGTGGTCTTTGTTCATCTTGTTTAGCTCGACGTAGTCTTTGCCGCTGCGGGCTCTGACGTCCCATAATTCGTCGCAGAAGACAATGAGACCGAGTTGTTCATATGTCCAGGTGGCAAAGTCACCGTAGGCTACGTATATGTCGTCGTTCAAGTGGCGATAGGAAAACAGTACGTATCCAGTTACGTCTACACCGAGCTGGCTAATTTCGAGGACGCGGCTGAGATCTTCGCTGGGCATTTCTTTGTCTGTTTGTGTTGCGGGTGCGCGGATGATGGATTCCATGCCGGTGTGGAGTGCGTGGAGGCCACAGATATTTGGATGACTTATTATAAACTCAGCCAGGGCACGGGTTTCCGATTCAGAGAATGGGTATTCTCCAGCGCCACTTTGTTTGACTTGTGGTTCCCAGTTGGCTGGGAAATTGCGATTGAAATCGAGCCCTTGTTTTGCGGGTGCAGGTTTCACCTCTACGCCATCAAAGTTGCGTATGTTTCCTTCCTGAAAGACACGGTAGAAGGTGCCGGTTGTGTCGTTGAAGCGTCGTGGAACGAGTAGGCGTGCGTCTTTTTCAGAGATTTTCCATCCGCCACCAGAGTCTTCTATGCGCATGGATGATATTTGACCATCTCCGTCGATGTCTTGGGGATGCAGGCCGTCACGCGCTTCTTCGTGGGGATACATGCGGGTGCCACTGCGCACGTGTCCGGTGTTTGAGAGGACGTGTTCGACGCCATCGGGACTGATGACTGGGATGATATAGGTGGTGGATTCGTCGACCAAGCGGGTGATCTCTTCTTTGTCACCGTAGTTAGATAACAGTGTCCACGCAAAGTAGAGTGCGGTTGAAGATGCGGTGACTTCACTGCCGTGTATGTTACCGTCGACGTAGAATGCTGGTTTTTCCAATGGGTCGCCGGTTGCGGTGTTGGAGATGGTTAATGCCCAGATATCGCGTCCTTCATAGCTTTTGCCAATGGACTCGAGAGATGCGAGGTTTGGAAATTCTTGTTCAAAAGTGCGCAACAATTGGGTGAGTGCATCGTAGCGGAAATATTGGGTGAAATCTGGTTTGTCCATGGTGTACCTTTCATTATAAACCTGATAGAAAAATGATCACATTTAGGCTTGCACGTCCACCCAATCACCATTGGCTTCACGGGATGATTTGTACATGGCGTCTAAGATAGCGCGACTCACACGGCCATCACGTCCTGTGGCAGTTAGGGGGGCACCATCTCGAATAGCAGCGGCGAAGTTGTCCATAGAATTGAACCATTCGGGTTCGGATTCAACGGGTGCGTTGGTGCGCCAGGCGTTGTCGTAATACCATTTTGTGACTTGGTTTTCGAAAGGGCCACCGCCTGCTTCAAAGAAGGCGCCTTTTTCGCCGTGGAGTTCATATTGCCAGTACCATGTGGCTTGTGGGTAGCTTGTGGTGGCATTGTAAGTGATGACTGAGCCGTCTTCATAAAGCCAGATGGCAGAGCCTAAGTCTTCGGCTTCGATATAAGGATGGACTTGGTTCCAAATGTTGCAGCGCACTTTTGCGGGCACGCCTGCTGTGAATGCAATTTGATCGACGTAGTGAATGGATTGGTTAGATAAAACACCGCCGCCATCTAATTTTTGGGTGCCGCGCCAAGAGTTGTTGTGTTTGAAGTAGTCTTCTGTGCGTTGCACTTTGAGTTGTAAGTTGCCTGAACGAATTTTTCCAAGGTGGCCTTCTTGAACGGCTGTTTGCAAAGCACAGAACCCTGGTGTGTGGCGCATTTCAAAATCAACAGCCAGCATGAGGCCTTTTTCTTCGGCGAGTTGGATCATGGCGTTGCAGTTTTCAACATTGGCGTCCATGGGTTTGGTGGTCATGACATGTTTGCCGGCGCTGAGGGCTTGCATGGCCACTTTGCCGTGGTTGCCTGTTTCGGTGAGTACAAAGACAACATCGACTTCGTCGTTGTTGAGATAGTCGTTAATGTCGGTTGAATAGGACACATCAAAGACGCCAGCTGCTTTTTGCGCGCGTTCTTCGTTGAGGTCACACACACCCACAAGACGCGTGCCCGATGTTTCGGTGATTTCTCGGGCGCGGTTATAGCCCATGCCCATACCGATGACAGCGAATCCAACGGGATCATCATGCCAGGGACGTTGGAGACCGCGACCCGATTTGCGTGCGGTGACACCCCCTTGGGCGGCTGTGGGCCAGGCGCGTTGTACTGCCATTACGGTGCGTTTGGACATTTCTTCATTGCTTACTGAGCGGTCGGGGTTGTGTGTTTCAACGCTGACGGGGGCGTCAAGTCCGCGGCCTAAAAAGGCTTCGAGTATGCGTTCATAGTCGATGAGTTCGCCCCCCAGTTCTTTGACTGCGTGTCGGGCTTTGACGTGAATCATGTTGGTTTTTGCGATGGTGCGTTGGATGTATCCGTCTTGATCATTTTTACGCGCTTCGCTGCCCCAGTCGTTGTGCGGGTCCCAGGCCAATCCCCATTCTGGTACATTCATTAAGTCGAGCATGGCAAAGACTTCGTCGGGTGTGGTGCCACAGTTTTCAAAACCGAGAATGAGTTTGGCTTCTTTTGCGCGATCAGCTAAAGGTGCAAACATGTCCATCGTTTTTTGTAATTGGTCGGGTTGTGTGGCCAGTGCGCCTTGGCCTTCTTGGTATTTTTGCCAAAAGTAGAAGGACCGTATGCGACGGCAATTGAGGGCATCGGCTGCACGGATGATGCCTTCGAGTTTTTCGTTTTCAGCTTTTCGTGTTTCGGCATCGGGTTGGTGCGCTTTGGCGAGAGAAGATTGCAAACAGCTGACTTTGAGGCCATGATCATCTAACAATGTTTTGGTGTCTTTGAGTTGTTGGTCTGAGAGCGATTCAATGGCACGGCCAAAGATGCGCCCGCGAAGATCAACATGATCTAATCCCCAAGACTTGATGATGGGTGCCGCTTCGGTGATGTCGATGCCAAGTTCGTCCGTGAAAATAGAAAGGTGCATAGGGCTTCCTTGTGTTGAGAGTTTTAAAATGGTGTGGGTTTAAAAAAATCATTCTTGAATGGTCTAATGACTATATTCGACTGCCATAAAGGGAGAAGGAGGAGAGACAGAAGAAGGTCTTGGTTTTTCTCTTCTACCTTCTTTCTCTTCCTGACATTTTAGGGCTTTATCTAACAGCCTATAAGTGATCCCGTAAGTTATGTGGACAATATCAATAAGGTACCATCGATGTTCTTTCGTTTTTGTCTCTATGGCTTTTTAAAGAACCAACGTTATTTTGAGCCTTTTTTGATTTTGATCTTCTTGGAAAAGGGGTTGAGTTTTTTTCAAATTGGCTTGTTGGTTGCCTTTCGAGAAGTGGTGGTGAACCTGTTTGAAATTCCTTCAGGTGTTATTGCCGATGTTTGGGGGCGACGGAAATCTATGGTGCTGTCGTATTCGGCTTATATTGCCAGTTTTCTCGTTTTTGGTTTGGCCGAACATGTGGTCGTACTTTTTGTGGCGATGTTTTTGTTTGCTGTTGGTGAAGCATTTCGGTCTGGTACGCACAAAGCGATGATATTTACGTGGCTGCGTTTGCAAGGGCGAGAAAAAGAACGCACCCAAGTGTATGGTTATACACGTTCGTGGAGCAAGTTTGGGTCTGCCTTGTCTGTTGTGCTGGCCGCTTTTTTTGTTTATGCGTATGACAGTTACACGTATGTATTTTATTGTTCCGTTGTTCCTTATTTGTTGGGGATCATTAATATTTTGGGGTATCCCCAGCAATTAGATGGCACAGTTGATCGAGAAATTTCATTTGCTCAGATGGGACGCCATCTTAAAGAAAGTTTTAAAGAAGCTTTTGGCAATATTCATTTGCGCCGTCTCATTGCAGAGTCTATGGGGTTTCAGGGCGCGTATCATGTGGCGAAGGATTATCTCCAACCCGTGTTGAAAGGGGCCGCGCTTATTGCTGCTGGACATTGGTTGGCAAATGATCACATGAGTG
>JBLHJX010000157.1:0-11761 GCA_047619225.1 Candidatus Latescibacterota bacterium | reverse complement strand
TGCGGGTTGAAGGACGCCATAACATTCCTCTAAAAGGAGGGTTTGTGGTGGCCATTAACCATTGCTCTTACGTTGATCCTGTAATCATAGGGGTTGCGGCAGGACGTGAACTTTGGTATCTTGCTAAAGCTGAGCTCTTTTCTGCCCCAGGTTTGGGCTGGTTGATTCGAAATTTGAATGCCATGCCTGTTGATCGGAGGCGAGGAGATCGCAGTGCCATTATGACTTGGACTCAGTTGCTGCGTGCTGGGCGTCCCGTGTTGATTTTTCCCGAAGGGACACGTAATAAAAAGCCTGGATTTTTAAAACCGAGACCCGGCATTGGCATGTTGGTCTATCGAACACAGGTCCCTGTTTTACCTGCATATATATCTGGTACAACCCGCATTTGGAAAACCGTGTTGGGTTTGGATACTTTGACGGTACGTTTTGGGCAACCCATCCAGTTTTGTACCAATCAGTTGCCCGAACGTCGCAAAGATGCTTACGATTTTATTAGCAAAGAAGTGATGTTACAAATTGGCAAAATCGGTCAGGCGCAGCGGAAAGCTGGCGCGGTTGCTCCTGCTGAGCGCATTTTGCGCAGATAATTCTATAGGCGCTGGCTACACTCCCCAATCATAATGGTTTGGCAGACGTATGCAGACCATTTTGCAACGAGCCCTTGGGTTCGTTTTTTTCATGACCCCGTGTTTTGGGCACGGTTGCGGAGGATGCATTACGCATGGCAGAAGAAATTACAGTTATTAATACGACGTCGAATTTAAGCCCTGAAGAAGCGTTGCGCGTGCTTGATGAGAGCGAATACAGCGACGATAATTTTGATGAGATGATGGAACTCTATGCAGGCACATTAGAGACCATTGAACAGGGTGAAATTGTTGCGGGTACGGTGTTGGCCATCCTAGATGGTTTGGTGGTGATCGACATTGGTTTTAAGTCGGAAGGTGCGATTTCAATTTCTGAGTTTGGTGACCCACCCACTATTGAGGTGGGCGAGGAAGTTGAAGTTTTCTTAGAAAGTGTTGAAGACCAAGATGGTCAAGTGGTGCTTTCGAAGACCAAAGCCGACTTTATGCGTGTTTGGGATCGTATTAAAGAAGCCTATGACAATGACCAAATCGTTGAAGGTCGTTTGGTTCGCCGTATCAAAGGCGGTATTGTTGTTGACTTGTTTGGTGTGGACGCCTTTTTACCCGGCTCTCAAATTGATATTAAGCAGGTCAAAAACTTCGACCAATTCATTGGCGATGTTTTCCCATTTCGCATTATCAAGTTAAATAAGAATCGTCGCAATATTGTTGTGTCGCGTCGTGTGGTACTTGAACAAGAACGCGAACGTTTGCGCAAAGAAATTTTGACGACTTTGGAAGTGGGCCAAGTTCGCCAAGGCATGGTCAAGAATATTACCGACTTCGGTGCGTTTATCGACTTGGGTGGTTTAGATGGCCTGTTGCACATTACTGACATTGCTTGGGGGCGTGTTGGACACCCTTCAGAAGTTTTGTCAATTGGCGATGAAGTCGAAGTAAAAGTGCTCAATTACGACGAAGAGCGCGAGCGCATTTCGTTGGGTATGAAGCAATTGCAAGCCCATCCATGGGAAGATATTGAAGGCAAGTATCCTGTGGACAGCAAGGTGATTGGTAAGGTTGTGAGCATTACCGATTATGGCGCTTTTGTCGAGTTAGAACAAGGCGTTGAGGGTTTGGTGCATATTTCTGAAATGTCTTGGACGCAGCATATTCGTCATCCTTCTAAGTTGGTGTCGATTGGTGATGAAGTTGAGGTTATGATTCTCAATATCGACAAGGGTGAGCAGAAGATTTCGTTGGGTCTCAAGCAAGTGCAGGCCGATCCTTGGTCAGACTTGGATGCCAAATACCCATCTGGTACACGCTTGATGGGAACGGTGCGCAATTTGACCAATTTTGGTGCGTTTGTTGAAATTGAAGATGGTATTGATGGTTTGGTGCATATTTCAGATATGTCTTGGACCAAGCGCATTCGCCATCCGAACGAAGTTGTGAAAAAGGGCCAGGAACTTGAGGTGGTGGTGCTCAATATCGATAAAGACCGCCGTCGCATTTCGCTGGGTCACAAACAAACCATTGAAAATCCTTGGGCTGAGTTGGCTGTCACCTATGCGGTGGGCAACCCTGCCAATGGGAAGGTGTCGCGTTTGCTTGAACGTGGCGTGGTTGTAGATTTGGACGGTGACGTGGAAGGTTTTGTGCCTGCGTCGCAGTTGAGCATGGAAGAGGTGGAGCACCCAGAGGATTGTTTTGAAGAAGGTGATCCTTTGCCTTTGAAAGTGGTTGAGTTTGATGAAGAGCAAAAGAAGATTGTGCTTAGTGTACGCGAATATTTGCGTGATGCACCCGAAGAAGAAGTGACGGCTTTTGTTGAGGCCCATCAGCCCAGAGAAGGTGCTGCCGAAGCACGTGAAGCAGCAGCAGCTCGGGGTGATGCACCTGAAGGTGAAGATGGTGCACCCGAAGCCGAAGCCAATGCACCTGAAGCAAGTGCTGAAGAAGCACCTGAAGCAAGTGCTGACGAAGCACCTGAGGCAAGTGCTGAAGAAGCACCTGAGGCAAGTGCTGAAGAAGCACCTGAAGCAAGTGCTGACGAAGCACCTAAAGCAAGTGCTGAAGAAGCACCTGAAGCAAGTGCTGAAGAAGCACCTGAAGCAAGTGCTGAAGAAGCACCTGAAGCAAGTGCTGAAGCAAGTGCTGAAGAAGCACCTGAAGCAAGTGCTGAAGAAGCACCTGAAGCAAGTGCTGAAGAAGCACCTGAGGCAGAAGCAGATGATGACAGTGAAGAAGATGTGAAAAAGTAGAGGCTTAAATTTAGGCCTTTAGTACGTGTTGTTGCAAGAGCGTTGGGGCCTTTCGTTCCAACGCTTTTGCTATTTAACCCAATTTCATTTGAGCATTTTTATGACCGATCAAAAAACAGTGGCCTTCTACACCCTTGGCTGCAAGATGAATACCTACGATACCCAATGGTATGGTGAGCAATTTGCCGAACAGGGTTATTGCGAGGTGGCATTTGGTGAGGTTGCAGATGTGACGGTGGTGAATACGTGTACTGTGACCGGGCAAGGCGATGCACAATCTCGTAACGCATTGCGCAAGGCACATCGTGTTTCACCTGAGGGCACGGTGGTGGCTGTGGGGTGTTATGCTCAGACCGACCCCGACGCATTGGCTGCGATGCCCGAAGTGGATTTGATTGTGGGCAATGCCGAAAAGACGCAGTTGATGGATTTGCTGAATGATACGTGTTCTATGGGCCGTACGTTTGTGACACGCAGCCGTGCCAAAGATTTTGACGATATGAATATTTATAATTTTGGCAGTCGGGCACGCGCGTTTATTAAGGTGCAAGAAGGGTGTAATGAGTTTTGCTCGTTTTGTATTATCCCATTTGCCCGTGGGCGCAGTCGCAGTCGCACAGTAGACAGCACGGTTGCACAGGTGAAGAAGTTGGTGGATGTGGGGTATGGTGAAGTTGTTCTCACAGGCGTGCACATTGGTGATTATGGTGTCGATTTGGACGGGTCACACTTGCTCGATGTGCTTGAAGCGATTGAGCAGATAGACGGGTTGCAGCGTTTTCGGGTGAGTTCAATTGAAGCAACTTTTGTGACCGATGCAATGATTGATTTTTTTGTATCGAGTGAGAAATTTTGCCGCCATTTACATGTGCCTTTGCAAAGTGGCGATGATGGTGTTTTGAAGGCCATGCGACGGCCTTATACACGCACACAATATATAGATTTGATTGAAAAGTTGGCCAGTCGCATACCTGACATGGGTATTGGAGGCGATGTGATGGTGGGCTTTCCGGGAGAGTCAGATGCCGCGTTTCAAAATACTTATGATTTGATTGCGAACCATCCGATGACGTATTTGCATGTGTTTCCCTATTCACCACGGGGGAAAACGCCTGCGGCACGGATGCCTGACCAGGTAGATGCTCAGGTAAAGAAACAGCGGGGTGCGGCTTTGCGCGCGTTGGGTGAAGAAAAGGTGTCGGCTTTTCAAGAACGCTTTTTTGGTGAGACGTTGCCGGTGTTGTTTGAAGGTCGCCGTGGCAATGGACTGTTGAATGGACTCACGGATAATTATATTCGGGTGTCGGTTCCTGGACCTGATGCTGCCTGTGACAAGATTGTGGATGTGCGGTTGGATCGGGTGGAAGATGGGTTGGTGATGGGGGAATTGGTTGCCGATGAATTTCAGGGCGAATTTAGACCGACACAGGAACTCATACAAGTCGAGCATGTTTGAACGCTTTTGAGAGATACACAACAAAAGGCCAATCTTTTTAAAAGATTGGCCTTTTTCTTTTGGCCATAATTGTATCATGACACATCACTTGAGATGTATTATCTTTGTCAGGATACGATGAGTGGCGAAGTGTTTGAGGGAATGGTTATTGTGGTGTTAGATGGCAAGACTTTTCACGGATGTGGACGGGCGTTGCATTAGCGCTTTTGGAGGTGTTGTATGTTTGCAAATTTTGAGTGGATAAGAGATACAAATAATCCAGTTTTACCGCCCGATGTTGATTCTAAATATGACAGCACGCGGTGTATGAACCCGTTTGCTGTTCGGGTTGGGGACGAATATCGGTTGTATTATTCGGGTGGGGATCAGGATGGATACCAGCGTATTTGTTTGGCAACGGCTTCGGTTGATGCGCCTTCACAGTTTAAACGGCATGGTGTGATTTTGGATGTGGGTGCATCGGGGGCATTTGATGCCAAGTGGTGCGTGTTGCCGTGTGTGCATCAAATGGGGGGGCGTTGGTTGATGTATTATTCGGGGAATGAAGGATCTGATTTGGGGTTGCAGTCTTTTCCGGGTATTGGTTTGGCCATAAGTGATGATGGTATTCATTTTGAACGCTATTCTACCGATCCTGTGATTACGGGGGATCAGACGGCTGAGTTTCCCCACAATCGTGGTGTGGCTGGTGGGGGCAGTATTTTGGAAGATGTCCAGAGTGATGGTTCTGTGACATATCGCATGTATTATACGATTGCTTCAGGCATAAAAAGTGATGATGTGCAGATTGATCAGGAAAAGCATTGTGCTGTTTGTCGCAGCGTGGATGGCATTCATTGGACGGACCATCAATTGATTATGAGTCCGCGAAAAAAGGTGCCCAATGAAGATGTGGCTGTTGCGGCGCCGTTTGTCTGGCGAGAGGGTGATGGGTATCGTATGCTTTATTGCGGCATTGGTACTCGGTGGGGGTTTTATTCGATTTCGGAAGCGGTGAGTGAGGATGGGTATGTGTGGGATCGAGGGGATGGGGATCAAAATATTACTTTGGCACCCGATCCAGATTCTGAGTGGGAGTCGCAAATGGTGGAATATCCGTGTGTGATTCAAGAGATGAATCAATTACGTTTGTTTTATTGTGGCAATGGATATGGCAAAACAGGGATTGGTACTGCGGTTGCAAAAATTTGAAGAAAGCAGTTGGCAATATGAATAAACCGAAAACATGGCGTGCATTAATCATAGGCCTGGTTTTTGTTGTCTTTGTCAATTTGGCTGGGCCTTATGCGTTGTGGGTGATGCGTTCGTCTGCAATGACGTCGGGATATTTGCCCTTGGGGGTGATTTTTCCGTTTTTTTTGTTGGTGCTATTGAATGGGGTGTTGATTAGATACATGCCTCGCAAAGCATTGGCGCGAGAAGAATTGGTTCTCATTTTGGTTATGGCACTGGTGGGTGCAGCCATTCCCACTTGGGGGGTGACGGGGTATTTGCTGTCTATAACGGCTGCCCCGTTTTATTTTGCCACGGCAGAAAATCGATGGGCCGAGTTACTGCATCCACACATTCCACCTTGGTTGGTGTTGACCGATCAGGCGGCGTTGAATGGTTTCTTTAATGGGTTGCCGGATGGTGAACCGGTTCCTTGGGGGGTGTGGGTAGAGCCGTTGTTTTGGTGGTTGGGGTTGATTGCGGCTATTTTTGCGGCCAGTTATGCCCTGATGGTGATGTTGCGCAAGCAGTGGGTGGAGCGGGAGCGGTTGGCATATCCGCTGGTGCAGGTGCCGTTGGATATGATGCAGGCGTCTGAAGAGACGGGTGGGTTTCCGGCCTTTATGCATGCGCGGGCGTTTTGGGCTGGATTTTTGCTGGCCTTTCTGATTTTGATGTGGAATGCGATTCATTATGCTTATCCCTATGTACCCGAGATACCGATTGGTTCGCGGTGGATTCCCATTGCACGGCAGTTTCCCAATCTCAATGCAATGATTTCGTTTCCGGTGGTGGGGTTTACCTTTTTGATTCAGGCGGATGTGTCGTTTAGCATTTGGTTTTTTCATTTGTTGTCGAATGTGCAAATGGGCATTTTCAACCGCATTGGGTTTACCATTGGCTCGGGAGATATTTATGGGTCTTCTCAGGCATCACAAGGTTGGATGGGTTTTGGTGCGATTGCGTTTATGGTGTTGTGGGGGCTGTGGATGGCGAGAGATCATTTGCGCGATGTGTTTCGCAAAGCGTTTGATAGGGATGTGGACGTTGATGATTCGGGCGAGATGTTGTCTTACAGAGGCGCGGTTTTGACTTTGCTTGTGAGCTTGGTCTATATGGTGTTTTGGTTGTTGATGTCGGGGATGGATGCGCTGATGGTGATTCCATTTTTGTTTGCGGTTTTTGTGCTGTATTTGGGCATCACGCGCATTGTGATGGAGGGTGGGTTGGTTTTTGTGCGGGGACCTATTGTGGCGCAATCATTTACGGTACATGCGTTGGGGGCAACGTCGATTTCACCGCAGGGACTAACGGCACTGGCATTGTCTTATTGTTGGCAACATGAGTTGAAAGGTTTCTTTATGGCGTCGGTGGCGCATGCGGGGCGGTTGGTGGGGGAAACGCGGTTTTCTCGGGGTACATTTACGGGGGCTATTGCACTTTCGGCGATAGTGGCTTTGGGCGTTTCGATTTGGTACATTTTGCTGCTGTGTTATCAGGAAGGGGCCTACAATTTTGGGTGGTGGATTTTTCGGCGGGGCGCAACGGTCCCCTACGATACGATGATGGATAAGTTGGCCAATCCTTTTCCCACAGATTGGGGCCGGTTGTTGTTTATGGGTATTGGCAGTGCCCTGATGGGTGGGCTCACATTTTTGCGCTATCGGTTTATGTGGTGGCCGCTTAATCCGATTGGTTTGCCCGTATCGTCAACTTATGCGTCACAGATGTTTTTTCTTTCATTTTTCATAGGGTGGTTGGCGCGTGTTTTGGTGGTGAAGGTCGGTGGCATCGGCTTTTACAATAAGGCGCGACCGTTTTTCTTGGGTATGATTTTGGGTGGTTTTGCTGGCATGGGCGTGTCGTTTGTGATTGATCTGATTTGGTTTCCCGGTGAAGGGCATCGGTTGTATGGTATTTGATGTGAAAATGATCAATAACTGAAAAACTTCCATACGCGTACAAAAATCAAGTGAGGTTCATTTGATGGTAGGGATGTGGCTTCTACGTTCGGCCATAAATAAACTGAGGAAATTGAGCGTGGAAACCACGCGCGTACATTCATAGGGCTCGTGCTGGTGCATTATCGATTGGGATTTCTCTACCGTATCCGAGAAAAACCATTATATTCGGGTGTTATTTCCTGCCATCTTCGGCACGTGTGATAAATATTAAGATTTCCCAAAACTCTAAAAGTAGATCACATTCATGAAAATTGAACGCTCAAGAACAAGTGACTTTCTCGAAATCGCCCGATTAGACCGTGAAGCATGGGCGCAAAACCGGAATAGTGAGTATATTCCCGATGGGGAGCATGCTTGGCGGTTGTGGACGGAGCATGCGCTGGTTTATTGTGCGTGGGATGGCGATATGCTCGCAGGGGCCGTGTTGGCATTTCCTACTACAACTGAGGGATTGTATTGTTTGCATAAGGTGTTTGTGGATCAGGCTTATCGGGGCAAGGGGCTTGGTTCTGAGTTGTTTGATGCGGTGCTCAAGGCGTGTGATGAGCGGGGTTTGGCCTGTTTTCTTACGGTTGACCCGGTGAATGAAAGTGCGGTTCGGTTGTATGAAAAATGGGGTTTTACAGATCGTCAATTTGTTAAAGGATATTATCGGCCTGAAGAAGACCGGCTGGTGTTGACGCGGCAAAGTCGCAGAGAGATAAAGGAGTGACGTATGGCATTTGATGCGCAAGTATATGGTGATGTATTTTCGGACTTGGTTTCTGAGACACGGTTGAATCCATTGGATGGTGGTGTTGAAAACAGCGCGGTGGAAGCCAAACTAAAGGCGTTGACGGTGGCGAATGCATTTTTGGGTAAGACGGTGGTGGATCAAGAAATGGCCGATGCATGTATTTCGGCTGTGTGGTTGTATCACAATTTCTTGGATGCATCACATACGATTAGCCAAGGCATTCAGACGAATACGGGTAGTTTTTGGCATGGCATTATGCACCGCCGAGAACCAGACTTTTCCAATTCCAAATATTGGTTTCGCAATGTGGGTGATCATCCCCTTTTTGATCGTTTAAACAAAGAGGCTGTAGCCCTTGCCAAAGCAGCGGGAGATGCGCCTGATTTTTTGACTTCGCAAACTTCTTGGGACCCATATGAATTTGTAGATTTGTGCGCCAGTGCGTTGTCGGGCAAATCATCGACCGATGCGTTGTGTCGCGAAATTCAGCAACGTGAATGGGAGTTGTTGTTTGATTTTTCATATCGTCATGCAGTTGGGGAATAAAGTAAGAGACAGGAGGCGGGAGCCAGGAGGCCGGAGGACTAACTCTCTTGGCCAAGTATTTCTCTTTTGTGTTTTGTGCTCTGTGTTTTGTATGCTTGCGACTGGACAGGTTTGTGCGGCAGATGCGGTTGTATTATTTCAGACTGGCAAGTTTGATGAGGCTCGCGTTGCATTCGAAGCTGTGATAAAAGAAGCTCCTGACGATCCGATTGCGCTGTATTATTTAGGGCGGTTAACGTCTGAAGGTGCGAAGTCGAAGGCCTATTTTCTGCAGTTGAAGAACAAACATCCAGAGCACGATTTGGCAGATGATGCATTGTTTGAGTTGGCTGAGGTGGATTTTGCTCAAGGGTTGTATTTGACTGCGCGTGGAACGTATCGGGCACTCTTGTCTCACTATCCTAAGACCAATCAAGCGGGCATGGCACACTACCGCATTGGGCTTACTTTTTTGGCCATCAAACAAGCCGATTCTGCGTTGGTGGCTTTTGATGTGGCACAGATGACGATTGGTGGGTCGGCAAAAACGCACGCGCGATTGGGACGTTTGGAAGCGTTGTTACAAAAGAAACAGAAGGCAGAGGCTTTGGGTGAGGCCAAGCAATGGTTGGTCGATGGGGCTGGAGATTTGGAAATAGATGTGCAGGATTTTATTGTGCGGGTTTCGCCTGATTATGCCACCGCTGTTGAGAAAAAAACGACGGATCGTTTTTGGATTCAGGTGGCAGCGTTGGGAAATGAAGACGGGGCGCTTGTTTTGAAGGGGCGGTTGGAAAACAAGGGTTTTCGTGTGGATTTGGAGACCAAGCCCAATTCAACATTGATGTTTGTGTTTGTGGGCGCTTATCCGACACGCGCTGCAGCTGAACAAGAGAACCAGCGGATTATGGATCAATTCAAAGATGTCAACGGCAGCAAGGTGATAGAAAGATAAGGTATGGCCAAAGAACTTACACCAGCAATGGAACAATATATGCGCTTTAAGGAACAGCATCCCGATGCGATTTTGCTGTTTCGGATGGGCGACTTTTATGAGATGTTTTTTGAAGATGCGGTGATCGCATCGCGGCTGTTGGGCCTTACGCTGACATCGCGAAACAGTGGCAGTGCGACGCGTACGCCGTTGGCTGGTTTGCCGTATCATGCGTTGGATACTTATTTGGCGCGGCTGATTCGTGCGGGTAAGAAGGTGGCCATTTGTGAGCAGATGGAACCGCCGCAAAAAGGTAAAAAAGTGGTCCGGCGGGAAGTGGTACAGGTGGTGTCACCGGGCACGGTGTTGTCAGATGATTTGCTCGATCAAAAGCAGAACAATTATTTGATGGGTGTGTTTGTTGACGGTGATCGGGTGGGTTTGGCTACGGCAGATCTGTCAACGGGTGTGTTTCGGGCTTCTGAGCGTGATGCAGATGTGTTGTGGGAAGTATTGGCGCGTGTGCATCCTGCAGAGGTGGTGGCGCCTGAGTCGTGGGCAGAGGTGAATGAAAAGGTTTTTGCCGAGCGTTTGCCGGGGGTGTTGTTGACGCGTTTTGACGATTGGTATTTTGGGCAGTCTTATGCGTACGATGCATTAAAAGAACATTTTCGTGTGGCGTCGTTAAAGGGCTTTGGGTGTGATGATTTGACGGTGGGTATTGCGGCTGCGGGCGGGGTGCTGTGTTATTTGCGCGAAAATCAGAAGGGTTCTATTTCGCATATTACACGGCTTTCACGCGAGCAAACCGATGCGGTGATGGAGTTGGATTTGGTGACGCAGCGCAATTTGGAATTGATTACGACCCTTCAAGACGGCCGTCGTGAAGGCACCTTGTTTTCGGTAATGGATCAAACTTGTACGTCACCAGGTGCGCGTACGTTGCGCACATGGTTGTCACAACCTTTGTTGGATACAAAGCGCATTGAGGCGCGTTTGGATGCGGTGCAAGAATTTGTTGAAGAATCGACATTGCGCGAAGAGGTTCGGGAATCATTGCGCCAAGTGGGCGATTTAGAGCGCATGATGTCGAAGATTTGCTGTGGCAGAGCCAACCCACGAGATGTGGCGGCGTTGGGGCATTCATTGGCGGCAGTGGAGCCGTTGCGTGAAACATTGAAACAGGCCAAGGCCGATTTGTTGATGCGTGTGTGGGAAAAAGGATTGCCCGATTTGCATGAGCTGATTGATTTGATTGGCACCACACTTGAAGACGAACCGCCTGCACTGGTGAGTGATGGGGGCATGATCCGCAAAGGGTATCTCGAAGAATTAGATGAGTTGCGCGAGATTGCTTCTGGGGGGCGCAGTTGGGTGGCCAAGTTGCAAGCCAAAGAACGAGAAGAAACGGGCATTGCGTCTTTGAAGGTGGGGTATAACAGAGCGTTTGGATATTATATTGAAGTGACGCACTCAAATTTAGATAAGGTGCCCGAGCACTTTATTCGCAAGCAGACCTTGGTGAATGCCGAACGATTTATTACGCCCGATTTGAAAGAGTGGGAAGCGAAAATTTTAGGCGCGGATGAACGATCCAAAGAGTTAGAGAAAGATCTGTTTACAAAACTGCGTGAGGAGGTTGCCAAATGGGTCGAACCGGTTCAGCGCACAGCTGAGTCGGTATCGGCTGTGGATGTGTTGGCTTCGCTTGCCGAAGTGGCAGCGACAAACGATTATGTGCGTCCATCTGTGGATGAGAGCACACGCATTGATGTGAAGAAGGCGCGTCATCCTGCGGTAGAACAGTTGTTGCCCAGTGGTCAGTTTGTGCCAAACGATTTGCTTATAGATGGCGATTTGGAGCAGGTGCTGATTATTACGGGCCCCAATATGGCGGGTAAATCTACGATTTTGCGCACGGCGGGATTGGTAGTTTTATTGGCCCAAGTGGGGAGTTTTGTACCCGCAGAAGAAGCGCATATTGGGGTGGTGGATCGCATCTTTACGCGGGTGGGTGCATCGGATAATTTGGCCAAAGGTGAGAGTACTTTTTTGGTGGAGATGAATGAGGCGGCCAATATTTTGAACAATGCCA
>JBLHJX010000156.1:0-11807 GCA_047619225.1 Candidatus Latescibacterota bacterium | reverse complement strand
GTCGGCGATGTGTGTGAAAATGATAAGAAGGCACGTTATCACATAAAGACCACACATAAAGGGCACAATACGTGAGGTGACATTGCCGATGCGTTTGATGCCGCCAATGATGACGACTGCAACCATGGCTGCAAGGAGTAAACCAACCAACCAATTGTAGGTTTTAAAGAATGGGGAAACAGAGCCCAGAATTTCAAGCGTTTGATTGGCTTGAAACATGTTCCCTCCACCAAAGGAACCACCGAGGGTTAAGAGAGCAAACAAGACGGCCATCGTGCGACCCAGAGGTCTTAAGCCTTTTTTTGCAAGGCCATGTTCCATGTAGTACATTGGGCCGCCAGATACGCGGCCATCAGGGTGTATTTGGCGATACATGATGGCCAAAGTGCAAGATGCGAGCTTTGATGCCATGCCAAAAAAAGCCGTGAGGATCATCCAAAAAACAGCGCCTGGGCCCCCCATGCCTACAGCAACGGCCACACCGCCGATATTTCCCAAACCAATGGTTGCAGACAGGGCACTGGTGAGGGCTTTAAAGTGTGAGATTTCGCCTGGATCCTCTGGGTTGTCATATCGCCCACGAATCACATCGATAGAATGTTTAAACCCGCGTAGGGTTAACCAACCAAAATAAAAAGAATAATAAACACCACCACCCACAAGGACGACGATGATGAGTGGAATGCCCGTGCCGAAGTCATAAAAAAAGATTGAAAATAGAAATGTGGCTGCGGCTCCCATGTGTTCGCCAAGCGTGTCTATTTGTTGACCTATCCAACCTTGGGATGGCGTCTCTTCTTGGGCGAAGATGGGGTGGCTAACAGATAAGGCGATAAGGATAAAAAAGAGACGTGCAAAACGGTATCTATGGTGCATCGAAACCCCTTTTTTCAGATGTGGTTTCTGGTTGTGAGGGACATATATGGGCGGAACAAACTTTTTGAATATAAGTTCAAATTGTTGATATGTGTAGGATTTTTAAAAGTGCCGATTTGTGGATGCCTTTACTTGAAGGGGCTTGGTAAGACTTTCTGCTTGCTCTTTGTGCTTCTGTTGGGCAGATTAATATGGATTTGTTTGGTGTCGTGGAGATCGTGCAATTTTTTAATTGAGACAACTGAGAATTTGATGGAAAAAAATAAACGCCTAACTCTTTTGTTCCCATTTTTGAACTGGATTGGCGAACTTAAAGACGGCAAAGTTTTGCGCGCCGATATTTTGGCGGGCATTACGGTGTCTTTGATTTTGATTCCGCAATCGATGGCCAATGCCCAATTGGCAAGTTTGCCTCCTTATTATGGACTCTACGCGGCATTATTACCTCCTATTATTGCGGCCCTGTTTGGTTCTTCGAGGCAATTGTCTACGGGGTCTGTGGCATTGGTGTCTTTAATGACGGCTGCGGCATTGCAACCGATTGTTGCGCTTGATCATGCCGACTACATTGCGTATACCATTTTATTGGCATTTATGGTGGGGGGCATGCAACTTTTGTTTGGTTTGTTGCGACTGGGCGCATTGATCAATTTTTTGTCTCAGCCTGTGGTTTTGGGTTTTACCAATGCGGGCGCGATAATTATTGGGACGTCTCAAATTGATTTGATTTTTGGTGTTCAGGTGGCATCGGGTGGTCCACACTATATGCGTGTTTGGCATACGCTGGAACAATCGATTTTACACACGCATTGGCCTACTTTGGGGATGGCTATTTTGGCTTTTGTTATTATGGGTGGTTTGCGCAAATTTGCGCCTCGTGTACCGGGTATTTTGTTTGCGGTGGTGGTTACGACACTCATTTCGTGGGGTATTGGGTTTGAATCGTTGTTAGGGGGGCGGGTCATTGGCACAATTCCACGCGGGATGCCAGATTTTTCAACGCCTCAATTTGATTTCGAGGTGATGCGTGCGCTCTTGTCGCCTGCGTTGACCATCGCTTTGATCGGCTATGTGGGCACCATTTCAATTGCCAAGTCTATGGCTACGCAAACCCGGCAACGCATTTCGGCCAATCGCGAGTTATTTGGGCAGGGGTTGAGCAATATTGTGGGCAGTTTTTTCTTAAGCCACCCGGTTTCGGGTTCTTTTGCGCGATCAGCGGTTAATTTGCGAGCGGGCGCTCAAACGGGATTTTCGTCTGTTGTTGCTGTGAGTATTGTGGTTGTGATTTTGTTGTGGTTCACGCCTTTGCTCTATCATTTGCCTGCGGCTACTTTGGCCGCCATTATTATGATGTCGGTGTTTGGGTTGGTTCAACTGAGGCCCATTGTGAAAATGTGGCGGGTGCATCGTGACGATGGTTTGGTGGCTGTGGTGGCTTTTGTGCTGACATTGCTCGCGGCGCCACATTTGGATGTGGGTATTTTGACGGGGGCGGGTTTGTCATTGGTGCTGTATTTGTATCGCACGATGAAACCTCGTGTGGCCGTTTTGTCGCGGCACCCCGATGGGGCTTTGCGCGATGCGGCCACACACGATTTGGAATTGTGTGACGTGATGGCGATGTTGCGTTTCGATGGGTCGCTTTATTTTGGAAGTGCTGGTGCATTTGAAGATATGATGTTGGAGCGCGTGGCTCACCACCCACATTTGCGTTATGTGATTGTTGATGCCGAAGGCATTAATCAGTTAGACGCTACGGGAGAAGAGATGTTGGTGGGTGTGGTGCAGCGTTTGAAAGAGGCTCAGGTTGAGGTGTTGTTTGCTGCTACCAAAAAGCAGATTGTTGACGCATTGGCCGGAACGGGATCTTTGGAACAAATAGGCGGTGAACGTTTTTTTGCTACGCCCGATCAGGCCATCCAGTCGGTATGGGCCAAGTTAGATGGTGAGTTTCCCTGCCACCATTTGTGCCCAGGAGAATGCCCATTACATCGGGCAAAACCCAAAGGGGCGATGTTTTATCGGGTATAGGGACGATGGACGATGGATTTTAGGGAAGGTGTTGTCTGTCGAGTTCGTTGTGGGCTAAGATGATGCAGTGGGAGGCGAAGAGCATTTGCGGGCCTACGCTGATGGGGTGTGCGCCAAGACGTTGTAGGTATTTGTCGGTTTTTTTGGGCATGGCCAAGTGGTCGGTAAAGACGAAGGTTGTGTTGGGGGGAAAGGTGAGGGTGCGAATGTCATCGCCTTTTTTTTGTAAGTAATATAAATTGCCCGCTATTGCCTTTTCTTTGATGAGGGTTTCAAAGGCTTTTTTAGCGACAAAAATGCCACTCTCTACTTGACGTTCTTCGTTGAGTGGGAGGCCACGACCTGCTTCTAAAGCACGCTGGATTACTTGAGCGAGTGTTCTTTCGTCAAACCCTCCTAAATACGGCAGCTGATCGCTTTCGAGGCGAATGGTTTTGGGTGGATCACCTGGCCCATCCAGTACGATGTGAATGATGGTTTGTGGGCGAATGTGTTTGGAATAAAATAAAGCATTGGCGATGCAGTGTGTGACCACTTCTAATCGGCCAGCGTCACTCAACTTGTCGAGAGAGAAGTTGGGACCTGTTGGGCCTTTTCGGGCGCGAAGGATGAATTCTCTCATGACCGACCCCAACTTTTTCCTGTTATTTGATATTCACACAAGGAGTGTGTTATGAAGCAGATGATGCGATTCATTCTGTGTTCCGTTTTGATCAGTGGTTTTGCTTTGGCCGATGATAAAAAAGTTTCTACAGGTGATGCCAAAACCGACGCAGCCATTGTAGACTTTCAGGGCAAACGCGGTCAAACCGCTCTGTGTCAGGCGCGTTTGCGAACGGTGTATAAGGTGATGGACCAAGAAATTGAAGAGGTTTTAGATGCTTTTTTCAAAGCGCCGAATCTGATGTCTTTGGGTGTTTCTGAAGATAACAAGTGGATGCCTTCAATGGTTTCGGATGCGGGTCTGTTGTGGACGTATGATGCAGCAGAAAAAATGGTGACCAAGTTTAATCGCGGACGGATTTATAGAGAAACAGAGTTGGAAGTGGATGCCTATGTATCAGATCCATTGCGTCCTTTTCGGGGGGTGATTTGGGAATCGATTCGTTTGAAGGGTGCGTCTGACAAAGATACCTATGTTTTTGAAGCCAGTTTAAAACCCAATCTGCTGAGTGCTCAGTTGCCCGCTGCGTTGGTTAAGGTGACTTTGGCGATTTCAACAAAAGATGGTTTGTTGCGCGCAGTGCGGGCATTTGATATGGAAGGTAACGAAGTTGTGGTGAGACAGTATGAAGAGATGCGTGTAAATACGAAAATTTCGGATACGATGTTTGAGTTTGTCATTCCGTCGGGTGCGCATGTGATTGATGGTACTGGGGATGCTATTGAATTGCTTAAGAGCTTATCGGCATTTGATTAGAACCGCAGAATAATCTCATTACTGCAAAATGAATTCTACCAAATAAACTTCCCGAATGGGGGGCAAATCGTCTGGGTCCATTTCGGCTGCCTGTTCGGGGGTAATGTCTTCCCCTTCCCAACCGAGCATTTTGTTGAGTTCATATTTTAGATCTAAACGGGCTTCTTCTTTGAATTTAGGCGTTTGGAGTTCTGAAATCGTGTAACTGCCAAAAACGTCGATAATGAGATTTTGGGCTTTTGGGATCATCCAAAGTTTGCCGAGCAAATCACTGGGCAGGCCATTGTTCCAGGCCACATCTACTTTTATGATAAGATAATAACGCCCATCACCGTCTGCGGGGTTGATAATCATTTTGGGAAGCAGTTCAAAAACCTCATCTTCTTTTGCATCGACAGGGGCTTCCCATTTTGGCAATTGCAAAGCCGGATCTTCTTCTGGAGGGGTCTGAAGGAAGAAATACCACACAATACTCCCAACGACTGCCAATACGACAACAAGGGCAATGACGATCGCAACAATATTGTATTCGTCTCCATCCTCATCGTCTAATACATCATCATCATCTGCCATAGTATAAAATTCCTAAAGCATTCAGTATTCACCCTAAATTTTGTTATCCCAACACATGTGTTATGCTAGGACACTAAGTGATTTTGGGGTCTGTGTCAAGAGAGGACATTTATGCCTTCTGAAACATTGGTCAAGCAGATTTGTGGCGCGGTAAATCGCGAGCGTTTGTTGGATACGGCAGTAGATTTGATTTCGGTGCCGAGCCCGACGCTGAGTGCGGGTGATGTTTCGAATCGGTTGGCTGAAATTTTGACCGCAGACGGTTTTGAAGTAGAGCGACCTGAGGCAAATTGGCCCGAGGCACCTGCTGTGGTTACGCGGTTGATGGGGGTGGCAGGTGGGCGGACGTTGCAATTTGATGGGCATTTGGATACAGTGCATTTGCCGTTTGTACCACCGAGTGTGGCGGATGGCATTTTGCGTGGTTCGGGTGCCTCTGATATGAAGGGGGGTGTTGCGGCGTGTGTGGAGGCTTTGCGGGTGTTGCGTGAGACAGGTGCATTAAACAAGGGAAGTGTGTTGCTCACGGCACACGATCATCACGAAGGGCCTTGGGGTGACAAGCGGCAGGTGACCGGATTGATTGATGCGGGTTATGTGGGTGATGCGGTGTTGTTTCCGGAGTATTTGTCTGATCGGTTGCCTTTGGCTGGGCGTGGGATGGCGATTTTTGAGGTGGTTGTGACACGTGAAGGAGACGCGGTACACGAGGTGTTGCGCCCTGAAGGATTGCCGGATGTGTTGGGTGCGGGGGCCATGCTTGTGGGGCGACTAAAACAGTGGAGTGAACAGTTGGCCCAACGGACAGCACCATATGCCGGGGCAGATTCGATATTTGTGGGGCAGATTGAAGCGGGTGAGATTTACAATCAGTCGCCTATTAAATGCTGCGTACGCGGTACACGACGGTGGGTGAAACCGGGAACGACAGATGAGGTATTGGCTGAGTTTTCAGACTTTGTGAAGGGCTTTGCCAATGAAACGGGTACTCAAATTGAGGTGACTTGGGAAGTTCAGGCCGATGCGTTTTCGGTAGCAGAAACGGATGTGAGTGTGGCGGCATTTCAATTGGCATATCAGGCAGTGACAGGGGAGGCATTGCCTTTTGGTGGCAAACCTTTTGTGGATGATGGCAATCGGTATGCTGCTTTGGCGGGTGTGCCTGTGTTAACGCACGGACCCCATGCACGGGGTGCACACACAACTGAGGAGTGGGTGCCCGTGGACGAATTGGTGCGTGTGGCGCAGGTCTATGCTTTGATGGCGGTTGAATATTGTATGGGAGACTGAAGTAAGGGTCTGATGTTCATTTTTTTAGAAACGCTTAACAACGATACATTTTGAGGTTTGATAGGAATGGTTGCTAAACAGACGGTTTTTGAAGATAAACATGAATATCTTCGGGTTTATTTTGATGCTTCAAATCGGTTTTCAAACTACCATTATTTTTGGTTGCGCCACAATTGTCTGTGCTGTGTGCACGAAACCACTCATGAAAGAATCTTGTGTCCTTCTAGGGTGGCATTGGATATGAGACCGAGAGAGATACTCGCTTTGGATGATAAGGGTATTCGGTTGATTTGGGACGATGGGCATGAGAGTGATTTTGCGTTGGATTGGTTATTGGATCATGCCTATGCGTTGGATGAACCTGTTGTAGAAATTCAGGCACAGAATTTGGCATATATTGAGGTGCAATACGCAAATTGTAAGGATGATTTGGTGGTGATGTGTGACCGTTACTTGAATGAAAAAGGTGCGATTTTAGTGCGGGGCTGTACGTTGGATACGGAGCAGTTGGTGGCTTGTTTGACGGACGAGACGTTTACCTTGCGCGACAGTCATTTTGGGTATATTGAAGATTTGAAGACAGATAATACGACCAATAAAAATACAGATCAGTTGGGCTATACCAATGCGGCTGTGAATTTGCATACAGATCAACCGTTTATCGAGCATCCACCCCGACTTCAATTGTTGCAGTGCATTGAAAAGGCAGATGAAGGTGGTGAGAGTATGCTTGCCGATGCACAACAAGCGGCTTATTATTTGCGTGATTTGGATCGTTCTGCATTTGAAGCTTTGACAGAGATTCCTGTTGTGTTCCATCGCAAGCAAAAGAATTTTGAATGTGAAACACGCTATCCTATTTTGTCTTTTGAATCGGATAGATTTTATCAAATTCGTTCGAGCTATTTTACACTTGCTCCCCAGGCCAGTTCGTTTGACCACATGGCGCAGTGGTACCGTGCCTACCAACAGTTTACGCGCATTATTGAAGATCCTGCGTATCAGTTTCGCGTTTTGCTCCAACCTCAAGACTTTATTTTGTACGACAATTATAGGATGTTGCATGGCAGAACGGCTTTTACGGGGCCGCGATGGATGAAGGGGATTTATTTTGATTATCGGTAGGCTATAATTATTGATTTGTACACTAAAAAAGGGCAAACATCATATGCGATGTTTGCCCTTTTGTTTTGATATTGGATTTATTTGGATGTGTGTTTTTTTTTCTTAAAGGGTTTCGTTTCTTTTGTGAGGTGCCAGCCGTTGCCGTGTTCACAGGCATAGACGCCTAATACGACGCCTTGTTCTTGGTGCAATATTGTTGCCCGTTTTTGGGCATCTTCTTTGCTTAGGTAGGCTTCTTTGAACCGACCATCTGTTCCGGTGCAATGGTGACAGGGTTTGCTTGGGGTTTGTCGGTTTCCCAAAGCGAGGTGCCACAGTCCACACGTGTCACATTGGTATGGTACTAAATTTTGTTGGTAGGTTTTATTGGCGTAGTCGGCACCTTCTTGCGCCTCTTGTTTTGAGTCGTATTCGGTGAGGGGCTTGGCCGATTTTGTGCCGAAGCATGTTTGGCTTTTTAGGCTCATTCCTATTTTCCTCTAATTGTCTTCTGTGCTAATTTGAAATGCCAGACCAATAGTATTAGGTATCTGTGTTAGCTTGGGATGACCCACGATATATGTGGTGTTGCTGATTTGACGGATCCAATGGTGGACTCTGGGGCTCTTTGGTATCCAGCTTGCCAACAGCACCCATCACGGTATTTTCTTGGCCACCCGCTTTTGCACCGACATATATGAGATGGTATGTGCCGTTGATGACGATTGTTGTTGGGGATGCCAATTCTTCGACATCGTCATCTTCGGTGCTTCCGACGGATAGGAGTTTTTGGCTTTGGCGTGTGAGGGTTCTACCGTCTTCGGAAAGGTAAATTTCGTAGAGTTCGCTCACACGTTCTACACCGCCTGATGCACGGTTGCCGCCGGCACAAAGGGCCACGTATTCACCATTGTCAAGTTTGGTGACCGAGTGGGGATCAAATTCGTGCCAGATGAGCATGCGGTCTTCTTCTTCTATAGCATGCCCTTCAATGGGGGTGAAGATGGCCAATCGGTTCCACTTTATGGCGTTGTCGGAGACCCAGATGGCGGAGTGATAATCATCACCGCCGCCGTGTAGGGAATACCCCACGTATTTTTGTACGATACCCGGAAATGGATTGGGTGCCCATCGAAAGTAGCCCGTATGTCCGTCGCCAACATCTGTTTCGCGATCGTAAGATAAGACGACCGAATCTTCTTCACCGTTGATGCGCTCAAAATTGACACCGTCTTTGGAGGTGGCCAATAGTGTTGCTTGGCTTTTGTTGATGCCGTTTTTGTGATAGGTCATATAGACAGTGTTGTCGATGACATTGGCATAGGGTGTTTCTGTGTGGCCATTGCCTTGCACGGGGTCGGTGAAGATGGGGTTGGCGGCAGGTTTTTGGGTCAGATGATCAAAGCCGCCATTGGTGACGGCTTGGTCATAAGATTGCCAGTTTGCGGCTTCTGTGGGAAGGCCATTGCAAACGTAGAGCCAAATGCCACCTTCTTCTCTGTGATGGTCTGTTGAGAAGTAGAGCGCGTAGTCATATGGAAAGCTTTTAACGTCTTTCATGTTGACTATGGTGGTATAATAAGGGCCTGGTTCGGGCATGTTCTCTGGGCGGGAGATCAGGCTTTCTTTTTTGGTGAAGGTGAAATTGGTCATGGGTTGTTGGGCTTTCTGTATAATTATTTTTGGAATTGTTTATTCAACGCCAAATTCATCTAAATAGGCTTCGATTTGTTTTTGAATATCCGATGTCATAGGTACTTGGCCGTCAATTTCTTGTCCAGGTAAGTATTCTAAAATGTCGTGGATGGTGATGATCGCACGGACTTCGACACCGGTGGAGGTTTCGAGGGCTGTGATGGCATTGCCGCCTTCGGCATTTTTTTCTTTTCGGTCTACGGAGATGATGAGGCCTGTGACACGGGCATTGAGTGCTTCTTTGAGACGGTTGATGGTGTCGATTTTGGTGGCACCGTCTGTGACCACGTCGTCGACGAGTAGGATGTTGTCATCTGAGTCGGGGATACGTCCAACAAGCCAGCCGCCTTCGCCGTGGTCTTTGACTTCTTTGCGATCAAAGCTGAAGGGGATGTCAATGTTAAAGTGGTTTTTATAGGCGATGGCGGTTGCAATACACAAGGGAATGCCTTTGTAAGCGGGGCCAAATATGAGGGTGGGCTCTGTTTTGAGCTCGCGGGCGGCGCTGGCATAGAAGTAACCGAGCCGTTCGGCGCTGCTGCCGGTGTCGAATTGGCCAGAGTTGAAGAAGTAGGGTGATTTGCGACCACTTTTGAGTGTAAATTCGCCAAAACGCAGGGCTTGGGTGCGTACGAGAAATTCGATGAATTCTTTTTGATAGGTTTGCATGATCAAACTCCTATGGGTGGCTTTGGAATGTGCTTGACGATGGTGGTGGTATGGGCGATTATAACGTGCATAAATAGAGAAAGGATTTGATTGTGACTATTCGTACTTGGCGTATTGCTTTGGTTGTTTGGCTGATTCTGATTTTTCTGTTTTCGAGCAGTTTGTTTTCGGCAGAGAATACCGAAAAAGTCCTTGTATTTGACCTGCTGAACTATGTGGTGCGCAAGTGTTCGCATATGGTTGAGTATGCTATTTTGGTGTATTTGTGGTTTCGCTCGCTTTGTGTGGTGCGGGAACGCTTTTTTAGCAGTGTTATTTTAAGTATGGTGCTGTCTGTTTTGTATGCGGCGTCGGATGAATGGCATCAGAGCTTTGTTCCCAGTCGCGATGGGACGGTTACCGATGTGATTTGGGACGCGACAGGTGCTGTTTTCATGGGTATTTTTTTATGGTACGTCTACCAGCGAGGCGCAGATGCAATGAAACGCACTGTGTTGGGCGTTGTCGCTGATGAAGGTGTATATAATACATGAGATATGTGGTGAAATCAATATTTATTGGAGATGTGTGATAAAAATGAATCGTCGTGCATTTTTGAAAACAACGGGTGTTGTGGGGGTTGGGTTGGGCGTGGGGTGGCCCGAGGGTATGATTGAAGGTAAGGAGAGTGATATGGCATTTTTAAGTGAGAAGTCGTCGGATCGGATGTTGTTTCCTCGGCCACTGGATGGTATTGATGTGAATATTACACCGCCAGGGTTGGCGTGGTTGCCTGCTGAGGGGGCTGCCAATTATCGGGTGGAAGTGCGCAAAGCGGGCGGGGGATTGGTGTATAAAAAAGAGGTGGGGGTTGATCCGGTACATTTGCCGGATCTGGTGTTTGAACCTGGTGATTATGTGTGGGATGTGGTGGCGGTGGATGAGGGCGGAAATGAGGCTGGACGGCGTGGCGAATTGCGGTTTTCGATTCCGAAGGGTGCGCCAGAGTTGCCGTGGGTTGACCCAGAAGAATTGTTATCCCGTGTGCCAGAGGGGCATTCGCGGTTGTTGTATCCACGCGCTGATTTGGCAACGGTTCGCGACACGTTGGAGACGACGCGAAAGCGGTCTTGGAAGGCGTGTTTGCGTGCAGCGGACAGAGCATTGGATACGGATGCACCGGTATATCCGACATATCACAAGACAGAGGACGATCAGACGCGGCGGTTGGAGTATGGGCGGTATTTTGCCTATATCAGGGGATATATTGACCGCAAGCTTATGGATTTGTCGTTGGCATTTTTGATGACGGAAGATGCGAAGTATGCCGAAGCGGGTAAGCGTATTTTGTTGGAGATTACTTCTTGGCCGACAGACGATGATGATGTGACGTCGGTGAGTGCCAAGTGGGGCGATGAGCCAGGGCTGAGCTATTCGAAGTGTGCGCATTTTGCCTATGACTGGTTGTATCATGCTTTAGATGATGATGAAAAGAAGCGGGTGTTTCAGATGTGTGAGGACCGGGCTTGGCAAACGTATCGGCGGTTGAAACGGCAGACGTATTTGACCACGCCGGGCGACAGTCATAATGGGCGGATGATTGCGTATTTGTCGGATATGTCGATTGCGATGGCGGGTGAGTCTGAGGGTGCAAAGACGTGGTTGGATTTTTCGCTTAAGGCGATGACGACGTTTTACCCACATTGGGCGGGGCATGAGGGTGGTTGGGCAGAAGGTGCGCCGTATGGGTTGTGGTATAATGGGTTTTATATTCCGGCATTTGAGAGTTTGAAACAGACGACGGGGTTTGATTTGTGGCAACGTCCGTTCTTTAATAATGTGCGGCATTTCTTTTTTTATTGTACGTCGGTGCGGGGTGAGATTCGTCCGTTTGGAGACAGTGCAGAGAAGGGTGGGCCGGGTGAAAAAGGTGGGAGTGGGTATGCGAGTTTGATGTGGCATCATGCGCATCGGTTTAACGACCCGCATGTGGGTTGGTGGGTGAATCAGATTCAGGGATGGAGCGGGGGAAGTGGGTGCACATCGTTGTTGTTTGATGATGAGGTGCCGAGTAAGGCACCTGTGGATATTGCGCAGTCGCGGGTGTTTCGTGGGGTTGGATGGGCGGGTTTGCACAGTGATTTGGTGGATGTGGATAACGATACGT
>JBLHJX010000155.1:0-12132 GCA_047619225.1 Candidatus Latescibacterota bacterium | reverse complement strand
TCAGTTTCCCGGGTCCACACGACCCATACGATCCGCCCGAAGATATGGCCGACCTCTACGCCAATGCACCTATTCCAGACCCTGTGGGTTCACCAGAAGAACTCGTAAACAAACCCCCAGCCCAACGTGGGCGAGGCGGTGGCAGTGTCAACAATTCCATGTTTCGGCTCGATTATTCAAAAGCCACACCCGAACACTACCGCAAATGGCGTGAACATTATTATGCCAACATTACCCTCATTGACGAAGGCATTGGCAAAATGATTTCGGCACTCGAATCTCAAGGTGTGCTCGACGACACCCTCATCATTTTCACCAGTGACCACGGCGACGCCTTGGGTGATCATGGCATGCCCTTCAAAGGCTTCTTCTATGACTGCATGTCTCGCGTCCCACTCATCATTCGCGGTCCAGATGTGCCAGCCAACCAACGCAGTTCAGCCCTCGTAAGCACCCTCGATCTCGTGCCCCTCTTTTACAAAGCTTGCGACGCCAATGCACCCAACACGTTGCAAGGCGAAGACATTCGCCCACTCTTTGCTGACCCATCAGCAACCATCAGAGAAGCCGCATTCAGTGAAATTGGTGGTCGGGTAATGGTTCGCACCACGCGTTACAAATACGCCCACTACGCCGACGGCTCCGCCGAACTCTACGATCTTGAACCCGACCCCAACGAAATCACCAATCGCGCAGGAGACGCCGAACTATCCGAAATAGAAAACCAACTCAAAGCCCTTTTACTCGAACACTGGTTGCACAACCAAACATTTCAATCGCGCTACGTATCGGCCCCACAATATTGGGTGCGCGACGCACTTGAGGCCGACTACAAGAAACAACAAACAACGGGTGGTGACACAAAGTACCGCCCACTTTACAGTGAATAAACCCTGAAGCTTTTTACGGGTTGGCCAAATGGCTGACCACGGAACCATCTTGAAAGGAGCACCACTTGAAAATCACAGATGTCGAAACCATTCGCTTCAAAACCACTTCTAACACCGTGCGTGATACAGACGGCCACGGTCACCCTGGGCCCGAACGTGAATCGAGCCAAACCTTGCTCAAAATCACCACCGACGAAGATGTATCGGGTTATTGGTTTGGCGCCAATGCACAGGTTATGGAAAGCGTGGTCAAACCCGCCATTGTCGGCGAAGACCCACTCAATCGCGAAAAGATCTGGCGCGACCTCAACCATCGTCAGCGCCTCAATATGGGCACCATGTCCGACAAAGTATTAATGGCCGTAGACCTTGCACTTTGGGATCTCGCAGGCCGTTATTTGAAACAACCCGTTTACAAATTACTCGGGGGGTACCGTGACAAAGTACCCGCCTACGCATCAACAATGTGCGGCGACGATCTCGAAGGTGGATTGGCCACCCCAGAAGACTACGCAAAGTTCGCCGAGTGGTGTATGAAACAAGGGTATCCCTCCTTCAAGCTCCACACTTGGCAACCGCCTTACGACGGTGCCCCCAGTGTAAAACGCGACCTCGAAGCCTGTGCGGCAGTCCGAGATGCAGTTGGCCCCGACGTGCCCCTCATGCTCGACCCCTATCATTATTACGATAGAGAAGCCGCACTCGCTTTGGCCAAAGGGCTTGAAAAACTCAACTACTATTGGATGGAAGAGCCAATGGACGAACACAGTATGTCGTCTTACAAATGGCTCTGTGATCAAACAAGTCTCCCCATCTGTGGCCCGGAAACCTGCGAAGGCAAAATGTACGTGCGCGCCGAATGGATCAAAGCCGGTGCCTGCGACATCAGCCGCTGCGGTGTGGGCGACGTAGGCGGCCTCACACCCTTGATGAAAACCGTGCACTTGTGCGAATCGTTTGGAATCCGCTGCGAAATCCACGGCGGCGGTCCAGGCAACTTGCACGCCTTAGGTGCAATGTCCAACGGCGAATTCTACGAGCGCGGTTTGCTCCACCCCTTCATAGACTTTGAAAAACCAGCCCCGTATTTGCTCGAACACGGTGAAAAGATGGATGCACAAGGTTTTGTTCATATGCCCCAAGGTCCCGGTCTGGGAATGAACATCAACTGGGATTATATCGAGAAGAACAAAATCAGTTAATCGCAATAAGCTCTTTTAAGTAAAAAGTCCCAAAACAGTGCAAGAAAGCCCCGACAGATATAAACTATCGGGGCTTTCTTGTGCCATTGACACATCCTCAAAATCTACGATATATGTAATTTCAGTCATTCCACTGACCAAAATTTCACAATCTCAGTCACTCCATTGACCAAAATCGCACAAATACTACGAATATAACACAATTAACCCTTCAAAATCCTTACTTGTCCGGCTCTATATTGACCGATAGACTTTGACAAACGCACAGCATTAGCAGGCGACTTTAGGAGATAAAAAGTTTCCATATAACTGTTGAATGTCTCCAAAGACATGACAACAGCATCTTCAGAATCTCGGCGGGTAATGATTGTATAATCTGCATCATCAGAGACTTGATCTAAAACAGACTTTAAATTCTTCCGAACCTCACTAAAACTAAGTACTTTCATAACAGCCTCCAAATACATTTAACTTGTACAATTACCCGTACGAATATTTGTGTCAAAGCAGCCCATAGGAAACAGATACGAACACAAATTACAATGTGAAATCAACCAACACCTTC
This sequence comes from Candidatus Latescibacterota bacterium, assembly GCA_047619225.1. Lineage (GTDB taxonomy): Bacteria > Latescibacterota > UBA2968 > UBA2968 > UBA2968 > JABIFK01. Next base: position 9,475 of record JBLHJX010000155.1, on the reverse strand, counting down.
CCCGCTTCAATTTTCACCTCATACATCTTCAGTGGCACACGCACCGGTGAACGCTGAACAGAACCATCCCGCAAATCAAACCGTCCATTGTGTTTTGGGCACTCAATGAGATTGTCCATAACGACCCCATCTGCCAAACACGCTCTCCCGTGGGTACACAAACCCTCACTCGCATAAAATTCACCCGTGGCACTCCGGTAAATCGCGTAAGTCTCATCACCCCGGTCAAAGCGCAGCACATCTTCGTTCTCTAAATCATCCACGCCACACACAACGACCCAACCCTCAGCCAAATTGTTCGATTCCGATACAAAAGCCCGTTCAGGCTCTGGGGCCACAATCGAAGGTGTTGGCAATTTCCGCTCAACAAAATAGGTCGCATCTTTCGACTGCTTAATCAGTGCTGGAACAATCTCTCGATACGCTTCCCAAAGTCCGCTATAGGGCGTTGGCATATCGTCCTTCACCAACGCATGAAGTTTCGGCACCGCGTGATAGGGCACCAGTGGAAACATATGGTGCTCTACGTGGTAATTCATATTCCAATACAGAAATCGAAAGATCGGATTCATATAGACTGTGCGGCAGTTTAAACGATGATCCAATACATTCTCAGCCAATCCCGCGTGCTGCGTCAGGCCAAACACAACCATTAACCAAGAACCATAGAGTGTGGGCAAACCAACGTACATCAGCGGCAAGATACTCTGAGAATAGATAGCAGCGCCAATCACCAAGGCATAAATCAACACATAAATTCGCGCCTTAAAAAACAATGTGCGGTGTTCAAATTCTGGGATATAAGTCTGCTCATCGGGTTTCATTTTCCCAACACAATGCAAGAGTATTTCACCCAATTCATTGCGCGACATTGGAACTGCAAAAAACGCCAAGAACACAGTCCACAAACTCACGGGGCGAGGAACAGCTATTTCGGGGTCTCGGCCAACAATAATCGTGTCGCTGTGATGTCGGTTGTGACTCCAACGCCACGCGGTTGATTCTCGAAACACCATAAACGACGCGATCTCATACAGGGCGTTGTTCATCCAGTCACTCTTAAAAGCTGTGCCGTGGCTCGATTCGTGCCACCGCGAATCAGATGAAGACCCGTACAAAACCCCGTATAGCGCAAACGGAATCACCGCCCACCAACTCCCCCACCAAAGATAGCCCCAGTAACCTGTACCAAAAATCAAAGCAAACCACAAAAGCGTATCCCGCACAGCAGGCCCATCCCTGCGCGCCAGCAAGGCTCGAAATTGATCACGGGGTATAGATGAATTATACCACGTCGCAGATGCCAAACCGCTCGCAACCGCTTCTTCATTCGATTTGCCTACCAAACTATAATCCAAAATTTGCGCTTCAGCCATTACAGCACCCCTTATAACACGGTCCGTCTCTCCCAACACGCTTCCCACACCCACATAATCCTTCGTTCTTTGCCCACCGAGAGAGTGACATAGTTCACTGTCTCCAAATGTGAAAAACCAAAACCTTTTTACGATCTCCAAGTCTTATCTCCCTCAGTGATGACAAGACGTACCCGCAAGATGCGCCTGAACGACAAACTGATGCCGCGCCAATTCAGGCACAATCCGCGTGCCAGAACATAAAGCACCAGATATCGGATTATAAGTCATGACCTCAATTCGGCAGGCTTTGGGAAAAAATCTATAAACACGCAATCCCTCACTGCCATAATCCGAAAGCAGTTCGTGAACCAAATTTCCGTTTACACCTTGTGTTGCTGTATACATGCTCTGTGTACGACTCTGATCGCCACAGAAAATTGCCAAAAGATTCGCGTGTTTTTGAAAGCATTTGTCCCACATCTGCTGAGATGAATTCCCCCGTTTACCGTGCCGCTTGGTCCACTGCATGCGCCCTTTGGGGTCATCAAAGTAGCCTTGTCCCTCTTTGGGTTTGTTCAAGGGTCCCAGATACATATGGGTCGTAATGAGAGCCTTCCGATTGGCATAACGTTCCAACACACCATCGGCCCAAGCCAGCACATCATCGGGTGCGTTGCACTCCAGGTGCAGAAAAACAAAATCCATTTCACCTGCCGAAAACAATTGATAGCTGTTGGCATTATTACCCGATACGGGGGAATTGGGGTCGGGATTCTGGTAGGAACCACCGTACCATTCAAAATCCAGAAAACGTGACGCTGGAAAATACCTTTGAAAAAGAGACGAATCCCCATTGCTCTTGAGATCGTGATTGCCCACTGAAATACCATAAGGTATTTTGCCGTGCAACCGATCCATTTGACGACGTGCCACCGCCCACTGTACAGGCGTATCCCGATCCACAATGTCCCCAACGTGACTAACAAAAACAACACGCTGTGTTTCAAGATGATCCGCAACCCACTGCGTGTAAGCCGCAAAAACCGAATTGGTAACCTCATCAGTACTTTCGGGTTGCGCCTTCGTACCTTTACCCAAATACTTTTGCGTATCTGGAATCACCACGATACTGAAGGCATCTTCCGGAGCAGGCGGTAACTCGCCGTAAACAACACGTGGTAAAATAAAAACCACAACCACCAGTACATATCTAAATATCTTTGGCACGATAACCCTCCAAAATAAAAACACGTCCACGATCACCCCATCAACTGCCCCAACATCGCGATCGACATCTCCACAATCCGTCGCCCACCGTCTTTTGCCAACCGACAAGTGTACACCGATCGGTGCGTCTCATACCCCTGCTTAGCAAAATCATCAATATCCCCCACATACCCACAATAGCCATTGCTCAACTCAGACACCAACGTCACCGCAAACGGCGAACGTTCCCGAATCTCCATACCCAACGCCACAAACAACTCTGCAGGATTCGTCACAATGGCAGTATCACCAAAAGCAATGCCCATCACCTCAACCGGGCACGTGGTATCCCCCCGCGCAATCACCGCCGCTTCTTCAGGATCATATCGATCTCGCTGCCGTTGACGTGCGTCGTCGGAATCCCCCCGACTGTCGTCCCGACAAAAGGTTGAATCTTCCCATTTACGATCTGGAAGATCCATCACAGTAGACAGAAGACGAACATCATCTATCGATTTGCGTTCACCTTGCTTAAATGCCGATACAACAATCGTTGCAATCGCCTCCCCAATCTCACAGGCCCGTTCATCCCCCCGCTTTGTATCAGGTTTGGCATTGTGCCAAATCACGTCGGCACATGCCCCTTCCAAAAACAAAGCCGGGATATCCACACCCAACTGCGCCTGAATCGCCTCGGTCATACGTCCACCAATGTCGCCCGAATAAACGCGACCCACAGCATTATTGTGACTGGGATAATTCACCATCAACGCAATCGGCTCGCCCGCTATAGACTCAAATCCAACAAACGGCATCACACGATCAACAGGCCCAGTCGGATATGACGGATCAGAATTGCTCGCACCAGCAAAGACAACCAAACCATTAGGCCGTATCGCGCGTCTATTAAACTCCATCCCCGGGGTTTCACACAAGGTCGACACCATCCGTGCAGGCTGCCGTTCACGCCAAGCTTTTAAAGCCGCTCGCGAAATCTGCTCGACGAAAAAATCGATATAAAGCGGATCTGGCAAGGCACCCGACAAAAACGATGGACAAGGCGCAGGTGCTGAGTGTGTATGTGTCGCTGCAACCATCACATGCCCCCCCGGAATGCCCGTGGCCCGATTCACCACATCTCGGATGTAAGCCAACAGCGTTCGGTCCACAAATGTCGCGTCGCACGAAATGACCACACCTTGCATCTCACCACATTCAAATGCCAATGCCTGACACCGCAACGGGCTGGCGTTTGAGTCGACCTCGACCATTACGCCATTATAATTGGGCAATGGTCGATCGGGTGTGATATCCATCATCGCGGCACCCACGAGCAATTCTTTGTCTGCCATTTTTAGATCCCTCTTTTATCGTGTGTGCTCATAAATTCCCCGCTTGCGTAATCACCTTTCTCACAGCTTCTGCCACCGCCATAATTTCGGCTTCGCCACACGGCGGATGAATCTTCAGCTCAAAATTGCCCTCAGTCATAAATGCCTCTGCCACAGGGCACACACCTTCACCATAAAGTTTCCGGCCTTCCAAACTGGGTCGATTTTCTGTCAACCGATACGGCCACACGTCCATATTTTCAAAAACAGGCATCAAATTCAACGGCGAATACCCGTTCACGCGCAGGGGGATCCCTTCAGCTTGCACAGCTTCCGCAAACCGCCTACGGGGCACGCCAATCTCTTGGGCATCATAATCCAATGTAAAATTATAATACGTCTCATCCACGCCCTCACGTCGGGCTCCTGGCACTGCGCGCACCCCCGGCAAGTCTGCAATGGCCTCACGCAGCATCTGCGCATTTGCCCGCCGAATAACATTCTCGGCATCGACGCGCCCCAACCGCACCCGCGCCAAGGCCCCGTGCAGTTCACCCATTCGCAAATTTGGCCCCAAAATGCCCGTCTTTGTCCCTTGCCCCAAATTGGCATACGCACGTGCCTTTGCCACAATCTCAGCATCCCGACTCACAACGAGCCCACCTTCCCCCACCGATAAAATCTTTTTGTGCTGAATGCTAAACGCACCCACATGGCCCACACATCCCACGCGCTTGCCCTTATACACCGCACCGTGAGAATGCGAGCAATCTTCTACAACAGCAATGCCGTGTTCATTTGCAATGGCCAGCACCGCATCCATATCCACCGGAATGCCATTGGCGTGCACGGCCATCACCGCCTTGGTCCGTTCGGTAATCAAAGCCCGAAAGCTTTCCGGATCCAAATTTGCCGTCGCTCGGTCGATATCGGCAAAGACCGGAATCGCGCCCCGATCCAAAACCGAAGTCGCCGAACTATAATAGGTATAAGAAGGCACGATCACCTCATCACCAACCCCCACATCCACAGCAGCCAGCGCCGTTTGCAAAGCCGATGAGCCCGAGTTGACTGCCACGGCCCCAGCAGCCCCACACCACGCCGCAAATTCAACCTCCAATGCCGGAATTTGCTCGCCACCCGCTGCACCACACAAATGCCCAGACTGGAAGGCGCCTACAATCGCTTGTAATTCTTCGTCTGTCTCATAAAACGGCCACTCTGGATAGGCCTGCTTACGCACAGGATTCCCACCCAATAAAGCTAATGCATCCATGGTTACCTCCTTTAAAGGTGCCCAATATAGTTCATCGGATTTATTTATACAATGTCAGAAATGCGTCACATTGACAGATTTCAACCCCGCAAGCTGCCTAACACCTCGCCCAACACCCCTCTTCGATGAAACACGCCAATGGAACCTGCATTGACGTGTTTCTTTGTTTGAGAATGGAAGAATGAACAATTTTATGCACAACTTGTGCAATATTGTTCATAAAATCGTTCACTTATTTTCTATGAAGTGGATTATAGCGCCATTTCCCACTTGGCACGCGGCTTGCGAGTGCGAGTCAAGACAAAGGATCGCATCCATCGCAATGCCTTTTTGTGTTGCCCATTCGTCCCAGCAGATGTATCATGGTTTGCTATTAAAAGGATGAAGGATATGAAAGCCTTAAGGCAACACAATAGGAGAGAGATTTTATGGACAAAGTAAGAATCGGCGTCATCGGCATTGGCAACATGGGTAGCAGTCACGCCACATACCTCAACGCCAATGAAATACCCGGTGCAGAATTAACAGCCATTTGTGACCTCAAACCAGACCGCATCAAATGGGCGCGTGAAAACTTAGGTGAAAACGTGCGCACCTTTGACAATGCTGACGATCTGTTGGCCTCAGGTGCCGTTGACGCTGTGATGATCGCAACCCCTCATTACGAGCACCCCGTGTGGGCTATCAAAGCCATGAACAAGGGTTTGCACGCCCTCATTGAAAAACCAGCAGGGGTTTATACCAAGCAGGTCAAAGAAATGAACGAAGTGGCCGAAAAGAGTGATCGCGTTTTTGGCTTGATGTTCAATCAACGCACCCTTTCGCCACATCAAAAACTCAAAGATCTCGTAGAATCAGGCGAGTTGGGCGAAATTCAACGCACCAACTACATCATCACCACATGGTTTCGTTCACAAAGTTATTATGACTCTGGCGGCTGGCGTGCCACTTGGGCAGGCGAAGGCGGCGGCGTTCTGATGAATCAGTGCCCACACAACCTCGATCTGTGGCAATGGATCTGCGGTTTGCCCACACGTGTCCGAGCCTTTGTCGGATTCGGAAAATATCACAACATCGAAGTAGACGATGAAGTCACAGCATACGTCGAATACGAGAACGGTGCAACGGGCGTCTTTATTACGACAACGGGTGAAGCGCCAGGTACCAACCGTTTTGAAATCGTAGGTGACAACGGCAAAGTGGTTATGGAAGGTGGAGACATCACCTTCTGGCGCACCCGAGAATCCGTCAGCAAGTTCTGTAAAGAATATCAAGGTGGGTTCGGCAACCCCGAAGTGTGGAAATGTGACATTCCCTCAGGCAAGGGCGGAGAGGCCCACCGAGGCATCACAAAAAACTGGGTCAGTGCCATCCAAAACGGAACCCCACTACTGGCGCCCGGCACAGAGGGTATTAACGGTGTGCAATTGGCCAATGCCATGCTCTTATCGGCCTGGACAGACAACTGGGTCGATATTCCTATTGATGATGATCTCTACCAAGAAAAACTTCAGGAACAGATCAAAAACAGCAAGTCGAGCAAAGATGCCAATGCCGCCAAGACGCTGGATATATCCGGAACGCATTAAAAGGTCATTCGGTACGGGGGCAAATTGCCCCGTACCGAACAACCAAAAAACTTGTTAATAATGGCTTACGGTTTTACATTATCACACTGGCGACACAATTGTGTCAAATTCACGCAAGAAAACCCACTAAGATTTCAGGAACGCGACCTCTCGTCACGTCCTATGACACCTCACGCAGGTTAAAGTAAACTGTGGCCGATAATCTCGAAAAACTGCAAATGAGTGGCAAGAATATCCTCGTCGTAGACCAGGAACGACTCGGTGGCCTGATCATCAAAATGTTGCAAAAAGATCAGGTCGGGTCAGAATTGGTTACCGATGGTCTAAAAGCCATTACCAAACTGCGCAGCTTTGTCCCTGATCTCATTGTGGCCGATGTAAATATCCCAGGGGGTGGCCTTCGTCTCGCAGAGCTGGTAGGCATGAACCCCCGGCTACAAAATGTACCAGTGATTTTGATGTCGGCCAATCCAACGCCCGACATCGTCATTAAAGCCCGCAATGCCGGCTGTAGTTCTTACCTTGCCAAACCTTTCCGCCCCAGCGAACTCACCCATCGAATCGAGTCAGCCCTGTCGGCCCCCCCACTGGTTCCACCAGCCCCACCAAAAGTGGAAAATGCATCGAATTTAGACCCCGATGCCCCCACAACCACCGAAGCCAAAACAGACACCCCAGAATCCAATGACGAAGACGCAGGCGATGGCCCAGATATCATCAACCGGGTCAAGTCCATTGAAGGCCTGCCATCCTTTCCCTCTACCCATGCAGAAATTCTCAAACTGGCCAAAAGCGACGATGCAACCAGTGCCGAGATAGCAGATAAGCTCCAGCTCGACCCCGGTCTTTTGGCCACGATGTTTAAAGTCGTCAATTCTTCATCCTATGGATTCAACAAACAGGTTAAAGATCTTTCCTTGGCAGTCACCCTACTCGGCCTTGAAGAGATCGCCAATATCGTCCTTGCAGCTCAAATTTTTGACAAACTGGGCAACTACGAAGACGGTGCGGGGTTAGATCTCAAGGAATTTTGGAACCATTCCATAGGCACTGCTTTTGTTGCCCGCGCAGTTGCCCGCAAACTCAATACAGAAGAAGATTCTGCTTTTCTGGCAGGCATGATGCACGACCTTGGCAAAATCATTCTCGACCGATACTTTGGCGATTTTTATAAAGCCGTTTTCGAAGTGGTAGGCGCCGAAGACATCGCCATTGTACAAGCCGAACGCGAAATCTTAGGGGTAACCCATGCAGCCGTAGGGGGTGTCTTGGCCGAAGAATGGAAATTCCCCAAAAACTATCTCAATGCCATTGCCCACCACCACGACGTGCGCAATGCGCCACGATACCAAAGGTTGGTATGTATCGTCCACCTTGCAGACATCATCTGCCGCCAGTTAAAGTTTGGCAACGGGGGCGACGACCAAATCCCCGAACCCGATGAGGCGGCATTAGATCGATTCTCCCTCGGTGACCGAGGGATGAAGATCTTGGTGGAAGTGGCAGAAGTAGAGCTCGAAGGCGCCGCATCATTCCTCGCCGCACTTGCTCGTTAGGCAACCAACATATAAAAAAAATGCACTGGTATTTTTACCAGTGCCTTTTTTTGTGAACCAAATGATACATCCCACAGAATATCATTGCGGTGCCCATCGAGGAACGCGCCCCTGACGTATCATGGGTATTTTTTTTAGATTCCCGCCATCCACATTCACTGTTGCGATGTTCCAAAAAGTTTGCAATGTTGCTGGGGATGTTTCTGACCATTCAAAGGCCAAAGTATTCCCACTCGGATCCCAAGTTGGCCACCGAGCAGACCCAACCGAATCGGACACAAACGTAATACGCCGAACACCAGAGCCATCCCTATTGACCGTATAAATTTCAAACTCTGCGTTTGGTGTGCCAACGGCATTCGACCAATCCTGATGCAGGTTAGACGCAAATGCCACCCGAGTGCCATTGGGTGACCACGACGGTGTTTCATTGGCAACCCGGGCACCACCCGCAACCAATAACCTGCGATTTTGGCCATTGGCGCCCATCACATAAATACTGCTCCCACTATTCCCACTGACCTGATAAACAATCTGCGCACCATCGGGTGACCACGACGCCAATTCTTCATCTTCGGGTGAGGTTGTGATATTTCGTTCATTTGATCCATCTACATTGACCACAAAAATATCCCAACCCGTCGCGTCCAGTCTGTGGGCCTGAAAGGCAATCTGGGTGCCATCAGGCGACCAACTCGGGGCAAAGTCACCTCCCAAATCTCCCACAATACGCTGTAGACCGGTGCCATCTACGTTCATCGTATAAATATCAAAGTTGGCATTGCCACCCAAATTAGATGCAAATACCAATTGACGCCCATCGGGTGACCACGATTGCCCACTAAAATCAGACCGAGGGTCAACATCTGGCAAAACCGTTACCAAACCCGACCCATCAGACCCCATCACATAGAGTTGGAAGTTAGATCCATCTCCCCCACCAATAAACGCAATCCGCCCCCCCGGCACTTCGGCTTCAGGATTTGTCGCGACAGGAATCGACCCGCAGCCAAACACAACCAGCCCAACAAACAAGATCCAAGCAAATCGGATCATAAGACACCTCCCAATGGACAAACCGTTGCCAGTTTAAAACAGTTAAACACTCAGTTAGACAATTTACCACCCTATGCACCAATAGCACTTCAAATCGAACGCC
>JBLHJX010000154.1:0-12147 GCA_047619225.1 Candidatus Latescibacterota bacterium | reverse complement strand
TTTTTGGCCCCAGCACATGGGGCGCAATCCGAGTGGATCCCGAGAGACAACCATGCGTCCCAGTGCGTCTAAAAAGGCAATGTTATAGGCCCCATCAAAGTCACGTGAGAGTGCGCGCATCACTTTGGTCAAATCGGGTTTGCGTTCTCCTCGAAGTTGATAGGCCAAGGTGTGCATAATGATTTCGGTGTCGATGTTGAGCGTGAAGTGATATCCGCGTTTGGAGAGCAGGCGTTCGCGCAAGGCGGTATAGTTGGCCAAGTTGCCATTGAATGCCATTGCAAACCATTTCCAAAGACGCCCGTGTTGGCGCTCAAAGGGTTGGGCATATCGCAGGTCGTCTTGACCACTGGTGGCATAGCGTGTGTGACCAATGGCGGCAATGCCTGCATGTTCAGAGACGATGGATTCGTGTTTGCCGGGGTGCGACATACGAAAGGCTTCGGTCACACCGCCTAAGTCTTTGGTGGTATTGATGATTTGTTCGTTTTGGGGGTTATACGCGCTGTAGCCAGAGGCGAGTTGACCTCTGTTTTGAAGGTCGAGCAACATAGGAGGCATGAGTGCGGCAACATTTTCAAAGTCGTTTTTGTCTGTCTCGGCGTCGTCTTTTGACGGTGCGAGCCAATAAAGTGCTGCGACGCCACATTCATGTTTGAGATCTTCACTCATATATATACTCCAAGGAGTCAAATAAGATAGGTTTTAAAGCCGTGTGTTGTGTGAATCATGTTTATCCTGTGGCGATGAGCACCAAGCCGATGAAGAGGACACCCACACCGAATAAGCGAGGTTTATGCGCGGGTTCTTTGAGTATGAATATGCCCATGAGTGTTCCTATAGGAATGCTCAGTTGTCGAAACCCAACCACGTAGCTGACGTCGCTAACAAAGGCCAAACTGATAAGTACGAGCACGTAGGTAAATGAAATGATCAAGCCAGTTAGAGCGGCACGCGACCAGGTTGTTTTGAACAAGAGACGTAGATCGGAGCGCACATTTTGATAGGGTAATCCTACAACGGTCATCCAAAGGGTGGTGAAAACACCTTCAAAGAATGCATACACAATCGTGATTTGCCATATCGCAAGGTTGGTATTGGGTATGAGGCGCATTTCATGCAAGGCCAGGTCATCAATTAAAGAATAACCCACCGTACCAAGGGCTGCCATGAGTGCAAAAAAAGACGACAAATTGCGGTAGTTGTCAACCCGAAAATCACGAAAGCGTTTCATTGGAAGAATCAGACATCCCATAAAAATGAAAATACATCCCCAAATGCTTTGGGTGCTGATCAGTTCTGATCGGCCTATAAGCAGAGAGATGATGACAACAATCAGCGCAGGTAACCCTCTTACAACGGGGTAGATAATAGATAAATCGCCATAACGATAGCCGTTAGAGAGGCCCGTAAAATAGACGGTTTGACACAATCCCGTGGCAATGAGCAAATACCAGACTGTGGTGGGTATTCGTGGCATTAAATCTGAAGCTGTGCATGCGATGATACCCAAAAAGAGCGTGCCAAAAATATTGGCCAAGAGGAAAAATGCCGCATTGGGTTTTTGGCTTTTGCCCAACAAATTCCAACTGGCGTGGGCAATAGCAGAGATGACGATGAGGATGATGGCGATTGGGGACATTACAATTCCAAATCAACCACAATGGGTGAGTGATCAGATACCGGATGTCCTTGCCAAAGTGGGGTGTCAATGACTTGAGGGGGGTCGTAACCGTCTATAGATTCGGCGACGACGTCTAAATTTTTGCCTGCAAACCAATCCAGGCGCAAAGGGACACGGCCGTTGTATCGGGCGAGTTTCCAGCGCAATACACGCAGCGCGAACGCGGGTATTCGGTATTGACGTAATTTGGCTTCAATAATGGGGTTGTTGATGTCGTAATAAATGGTGCCCATGGTGCGGTCGTTGAAGGTGTTGTAGTCAAACCTATGGTGTGTTAGCGCGCCAAAGAAAGGTTTCTCAAAGTGTTTCTCAGGTGTCATATAGTGACGAACGACCCCGTGAATACCCAAGAAGGCTTTGTAAAAGAGAGAGGCGAAGAGGTGTTTTTTGCTGCGCAGATTGTAGGTGATGGTGTTACAATCGCCCCCGATTAAGATGCCGTCTGCGGTGCTTTTGGAGAGGGGGTGAAGGAGGGTTTGTATTTGGAGACCGCGTTGGGGCGCAGATGTGGCCAGTTCGATGTGGATGACGGCAAAGTCGAGGGTGCGGTGACCGATGGGTATGGTACAAATAAGGGCTTTGCGACTGCCGAGGCGTTTCTCGATGTCGTTAAAGACGTCTTTGAACATGGGTAAGGATACGGATTGGTAGGACTGGATTGGAAATTTGGAGAGGATGCAAATGCCGTGTAGTGAGAGGGTATTGGGCAGGTCGTGGTTTTGTTCGCCGATGTCGCCTTTTTCAAGGGAGAGAAAGCTATTGGCAAAAACGTAGTTCATGCCCACGGCATCGGCGAGTTCCTGTGGGATATTGCGGTTGTCTGTACGGCCCATGCCGATGTCGGCTTCGGTGATGAGTAAGATGTCGGCTTTGGCAAGGACGGGGTTGGTCTTGAGCAGGTGTAGGATGCCGTCAATTTTGAGGCCGCGTTCAATGTTCCACGCTACCACACGGATATTTTTGGGTGTTTCAGGGGCAGAAAGGGTGTTGCGCCATGCCACACCGTTGATGATGCGCTCAATTTCTAAGCCGTATTTTTGATAGAAGTCGGATGTTTGGAGGGCATCGAGCGTGGTAAAGCTTTTGATGGTGTTAAAGCGGGGTTCGAGATCGTGTGTGAGCGGGCACTCTGACGGGGTGAGTTGGATCATAATGGAATATAGCCTAAAGTTTAATCGGCATGGCGCTTTTGTGTGATAGGGGACTGAGGTAATAAACGAGACCAAAGAGCCAGAGCACGCCCACGCAGAAGATCATAGCCCAATCGAGGCTGATTTCGGCAATGACGCTGGAAAAATAGACACAGATCGCAATACCGAGAGCGTTGCCCAACGCGGTGCCAAAGTCGAGCAGATGGCTTGCGTGGGGGGGAATGAATCGGGCTGCTTGGGCATAAAAGGTGGCCCAGGTGCTGGAGTAGAGGACGCCAATGCCAAAGAGGCCTGCTAGGTGAAGCGTGAAGCTGGCGTTTTGAATGGCGAGAAAGATGGTGAGACCAAAGATGAGACAGATGCCAATGATGGTGTTGTTCGATAGAGAGCCGCTGAGGTATGCAAAGATGAAACGTCCTACAACCAAGCCAAATAAGTGAAACGTGAGCAAGAGGCTGGCATTTTGGGCTGTGTAGTTGTGAACGGTTTCATAATAGAGGGGAACGAGTGTGGCAAACGCGACGTCACCGCCTGCGATGAGGCCAAAGGGTAAGATACAGAGCCAATAGGTAGGGGATTTGAAGATTTGGTTTTGGAATGTTTGTTCTGTGGTTGGAGGGGCGGAATAGCGCGTTTTAAAGTGATAGAATGCGAGGAGGATCAGCAGGGTGATAGCGGCAACAGCTAAGAAGCTCAACCGCCAACCAATGATGAGGCAATAGGCGGCAATGAGGGGGCCTGCGACTTTGCCAATGCCATTAAAGCCATGTAGGAGCGTGACACCACGAGCGGGATTGTCTGTCCAGAGGTCGGCGCTGATGTTGTTACACACAGAGCCGATGACGATGCCAAGGGTGACGCATGTCCAACCTAAGGCGAGTATGTAGGCATTGGGTGCCAGGTAGAGCGTGACAAACCCTGCAATTTGGATGAGCAGGCTGATGATGAGGGCATTGAGGTTGTTAATGCGTTTGAGGCGGGTGGCAACAGCGAGTACAGTAACCGAGCAAACGATTTGAATGAGGGCAAAAGCTGCCCCAAATGTTTCGTGAGACAGGTCAAATGTACGCTGAATGGAGAGACGATTGGGACCCACCAATGCCGCACCAATGAGGCCAAAAAGAAACATCCAGGCCATGATGAGCGCGCCGAGGTGGGTTTTTGCGTGGGTTTGTGATGGTTTCAAGTTGGTCGATGGGGTTAGGTGAGGGTTGCTATTGTTTGGCATCTTAAGGTAAGATTATAATTGATATACAGTTGGTGTCAATGAGATAAATCCCCTTGTCCGATTGATATATCGTGTCTATATCAGAACAGCGTTTTTATATGCATCCGTTTTTGGGTATATGAAAACCTTTTCTGTGTGAGGTGGGTCTATAATAATGGACAACGAAAGTTTATAGGGGCGTGTTTCCGCGTCCTGATGGAATATATCAACCGTTTTGGAGAATAAATGAATTCAGAAGATCAAAAAAGAACCTCGCTTTTGCCAAAAATTTCTGTGACACGGCCCGTGACAGTGACCATGTGTTTGATTGGACTGATGGTGATTGGAATTGTGGCGTATGCGCGTATTCCCATTCAGGCGTGGGCGTCGGGAGATGAGTGGAACTGGTTTTGGGTGGATGTGAATCAAGATAATGCATCGGTGCAAGAGCGGTTTAATACCATTGCCTTGCCATTAGAACGCCACATGCGCACGCTGAGAGATTTGGGCAATATTTATGCGTTTAGTGGTGATCCATGGGCGGGTGTGCAGTTGGGTTTTAAGCCGGGCACAGATATGCGGCAGGCCTATGCGCGCGCATCAGACCGTTTGGAGCGTGCGAAGTTGGAGCTGCCCGAAGAGATTCGTGATCGCATTAAGATTTGGGCTTGGAACCAAGAGACTGATTCTGAGATCGTTTGGTCAGGTTTGTCAATTCCTGATCACATTGAAAACAAAGAACATTGGGTGCAAGCGCATATTTTAGATCCTTTGGAGCGGGTAGATGGGGTGGCCAAGACATCCGTGTGGGGTTTGGGTAACAAAGAAGTGATGATTTTGGTGGATCAAGAGCGACTTCGATCCCATAACATTGATACTCATGTGTTGGTGGCAGCTTTGCGCCAAGACAATTTTGCACTTTCTGGGGGGCAACTCAGTGAGGGGGGCAAACGGTATTTGGTCAGATCATTGGCGCATTATCGATCTTTGGAAGAAATTGAGAATGTTCCCATTCAAGGTGCGGGGGTTGAACAAGAGATTCGGCTGAAAGATGTGGCCGATGTCGTTTTGGGTGCTGAGGCGCGTAAGCGGGTTTGGCGCGTAGATGGCAAGACCAATTTGGCCGTGGATGTTTACAAGGAATCTGGGCAAAATATCGTGGATTTGTGTCAGCGTGTGGTGGATAAGATGGATGAGATTGAGGCCACCACCGATGCAGATTTTCATGTGTTTTACAGCGAAGGCAAGCTGATTGAAGATTCGATGAACAATCTCAAAGAGACGGGTTTGTGGGGGGGGCTTTTTGCGGCTTTGGTCTTGTTGTTTTTCTTGCGTGCGGTGCGTATGACGGCTTTGATTACGCTGTCGATTCCTTTGTGTGTGATGATGACGGTGACGGTGTTGTATTTTGTGGGTTGGTCACTGAATTTGTTGACCATGATGGGGCTGATGGTGGGGGTGGGCATGGTGGTGGACAATGCCATTGTGATTGTAGAGAATATTTATCGGTTGCGTGCACAGGGTGAGAATCCGCACGATGCAGCCATTCATGGTGCCAGTGAAGTGGGGCTTGCCATTACAATGGCCACATTGACCACAGTGGTGGTGTTTGTGCCCATGATGTTGATGAATGAGAGCCATTTTATGAAGTTCTTGCTCTCTAAGATTGGTCTGCCCGTGGTATTTGCATTGGTGGCGTCACTTTTTGTGGCCCTCATTTTTATTCCTTTGGCAGCCAAGCGGTTTGGCGATGAGACTGTTCGGCCTGACCCCAAGTCTATTGGTTGGTTGCGCAACGCATATAAAAAAGGATTGGCTTGGACTGTGCATCATCGGCGCGACACGCTTTTGATTGTGGTACTGCTGTTTGCAACCATTTGGTGGCCGGTGAACCATATTAAGAAAACCGATCGCATGCGATTTTCATCCAATCGGGTCACCATACGTTTGTGGGGGCCGAGAAACTTGAGCATGGAAGAGATGGATGAGATTGCGCGTGATTTAGAGGCCTTTGTTGACGCCCGTCGTGAACGCTATAAGGTTTCCAATGTGATGACATTTTTTAGGCCTGGGTTTTTGGATGTTCGCCTGAGTTTGAAAGAAAACCCCAATCAAGATTGGTGGTATCCGACGTATGAATGGATGCAAAAGACCGTTGGGATGGAAACGGAGCCCTGGATAACACGCAAAGAAATTATTGATGCGTTGAACAAAGATGTGCCGCGTTATGTGGGTTTTCGCGTGGCTGTAGAGGCGCGCAATTCTGGGGGGAATGATCCAAATATCCGGGTGTACCTGTATGGCGATGATTTTGAGAAGTTAGAAAATTTGATGGAAGAGGTGGAGCGTCGGTTGTCGGGCATTCCGTCGGTGACGGAGTTGGAGAGCGAATTAGAGTTTGGCAATGAAGAGGTGCGCATTCGCATTGATCGCGACAAGGCCAAACGGCATGGTATTACGGGTGAGACTGTGAGCCAAACATTGGCATATCAGTTGCGGGGGGCGCAATTGCCTCGGTTTCAAATGGATGACCGGGAGTTGAATGTGCACTTGTTGTTGGATGAGTCAGACAGGCAGTCTTTGATGCAGTTGAAGAATTATACGTTCACAACCGATACAGGTGAGAAGTTGCCTTTGTCGTCATTTGCCACTTTTGAAATTACCAAAGGCCCACGGAACATTACGCGTCACAATGGGCGCAATCGTTTGCGCATACGGGTATTTACGACCAAAGAGGATATGGAGGGCTTATATACCGATATCGACAAGGCCATGGAAGGTTTTGAATTGCCGCGTGGGTATGAATGGAATAAAGGCGAGCGGTATACCCAATACAGTCGAGAGAGCGAGGCGATGAAGTTTGCCATTATTATGGCCATCACGTTTGTGTTCTTGCTAATGGGCATTCTGTTTGAGTCGGTGATTTTGCCTTTTGCGGTGATTTTGTCCATTCCGTTTTCGTTTTTGGGTGTGTACTGGGGGTTATATGTGACAAATACGACGATGGATTTTATGTCTCAGGTGGGGTCCATTGTGCTGATTGGTGTGGTGGTGAACAATGCGATTGTGTTGGTGGATATGATCAATCGTTTGCGTTTATCGGGCATGGATCGCACGGAAGCCATTTTAGAGGCCGGGTTTAATCGTTTTCGGCCCATTTTGATGACGACCTGTACGACGGTTTTTGGGTTGTTGCCCATGGCCATTGGCAGTTCAACGATGATGGGTATGCCTTATGCCCCATTGGGCATTACAATGATGGGCGGATTGCTGGTATCTACCTTGTTGACGTTGTTTGTGATCCCTTTGTTCTATATGTTTTTGGATGATTTGAGTGTTTCTCTTAAGCGTATGACGCTGGTGGCCTTTCGGCGATCAGATGGTGTGGTGGATGATCAGGCGCAAGCGGCAGATTGAGCAAGGTAAATAAAAAAGGCCTGTGTCAGAAAGACACGGGCCTTTTTTTATTTTGAGATGACAAAGAAATTTCTGAGCTGGACTACTGACTGAGTTTGGCATTAATCAGGCGGTTTAAGCTCACGCCTGATTCTGCAGCATATAAGGCCAAGCGTTGATGCAATTGCGGTGTAACCCGTACCATAAATTTGCCACTGTATCTTTTTTCACTCAGAGGTTCCGGGCAAGGTTCGTTGCTGGCTTGAAGGTCTAAAACAACCTCCGCGATCACATCTCGAATGCCCCTGAGTGCATCTTCTGGTGTTGATGCCAACCAACTCAAGCTGGGAAACTCTGCACACAATCCCACATGTTCCTCGTCTTCTTGAGACCAGATGACCCGGTATGTGTAGCGATCCTGATCAAGTGCCATTCTTATTTTCCTCCAACCGTTCGATTGCCTTCAAAACCTGATTGACCTGATAGGCTTTTGACATGCCTTTATCATTTTGAATATTGACTCGAGGATCACCCATCCAAGGGGTTTTGTAAATTCGGTGGCTACTCCTTGTTTGTCGCGATGTGCCAAAATAAGCATCACAGACTTTACACAAATCGCGAAACGGTATTCCCTTGGGACCACGCCTCATTGCTGCCAAAATGTTCTCAATGTTGGGCATTTCGAATAGTATCAATATTGATACTATTTGTCAAGTGCAGTGAAACAGGAATTGTTTACATTCAACAAAAAAATTGAGCCTAAAGTAAAATTTCTGAACGAGAAAAATCAGTGTCTGTGCCTTCTTTGGCAGATAGAATAATACAAAAAAAAGCCCGTGTCTTATACAACACGGGTCTTTTTATGATGTTGAGAGGACCAAAAAATTCCTGAACGTCACAATTTAAAGGATACGAAATACATCCGAGTTTTTCGAAAGATCAACAGCAAAAGATACTGATATATCTCCGGTCGTGAGGCGAACACTTGCGTGTGTACTTATGGGCTGATCGGAGACCGCCAGATTTGCCAATGAAATCGGTGAACCGTCCAGCGAAATTGCCCAGGCAAATGCCGTCTCTTTGGCGCGGCGACGAAAGATGACCATTGGCACACGATCTTTCTGATTGTCGCCCATACCTGTTGCCGTAATCACCTGCGTTTCATCGCTAGCAGCCAATGTTATCACACCTGAATTGAGCGTTAACGACAGGGTATCGCTGGTTGTCGTCAACTGTGCATCTTTGAGATAACGATAGGCATCCAGATCGGGCGGTGTCCAGGCATCCCCATCTGGGTGTGCTGTCCATTCTCCACGGTGGTGATAGGCCACATCTAAGAGGCGTTCCTCATCACAAGCAATTTGATCCAGCACGACAATTGTTTGTTCATTCACCAACGCGACAGTGCGTACGTGTCGCACGCCCTCATAAATCGGGCCGGCTTCTGCCACGCAATAATCCACACCTTCTCCACGTGCCAAAACGGCGTACCCAGAGTCCGGTAAATTGTCATTTTCCCACGTGCGAACACCCCCAGCTGCCAGTGTTTCATCGCCAAACCACAGCGCAAAATCATCATCGCGCTGTGTCTGACCCAGCAAACGGGCATACCCGGCGTTCTGATATCGCGCTTGAGCAATTTCATAAATCGACGCGCGTCCAGAGAGATCCACTTCGTGGCTGTCATTAAAGGCGGGCAAATGCAAGTGGGGCATCGCAAATGTTAAGGGGCCATCAAACATGCGATTTAACGCGTCGCCATACAAATCTACACCACAATTCCGCCCGGCTTCCACGAGTGGCCACAGCGCTGAGAGTGTATAGAAGTGATATCCCCAAGCCCCTTCCCACCACTGCCCATCGGGCGTGACACCCTCGGCCATTTGTTTGTGATATCCGCGCTCCGGGTGGTCAATCGCCTGTGTTATCAGTTCTTCATCTCCCAACAGAAATCCCACGAGGCCAACGGCGCTGTTTTTCCAGCATTGGATGTTGTGTACCTTCATCTCGTGTGGCAAAATGATCTCTCTCGCCGATACCTGCAAAATGTTTTCCGTAATATTTTGCCGATCCGTTTCTGAAAGTGTCTCCCACACCAGGTCGGCTCCTTGTGCAAACGGGATGAGCCAGACAGCTTCGTCGAGTGTTTGCGGCCCCACTTTGCCCCCCCAATCCGAGATTCTCCACGTGTGGTATGAAGGTCATAGGTTGGATAGGCCGTAGCATATGCCAGCATGATCTCACGGGCTTTGTCGGCATATTGAACTTCGCCCGTAATTTGATATGCCAAACCCAGGTCGCGTGTTTTGCGGGCCCAACCGTCATGCACGCCCATCAACACACACAGATCATAATCTGTGCTTGGATGGCTCATATCGCTTAAAAAGGTCTCATCTGTAACCGAATCAATGTGTTCCCATTCCCATTTGCCAAGTTGTTTTGCTTGGGTGACATTTACCTCTTTATATATATGACTATGGCTCCTTTAAAAGTTGTATGCTGATATAAAAAAATCATGTATTCTTATTTCTTATCCAAAGTGTTATGCTATAGAAAAAACGAAATACATAGTGCATTAAATATTGTTTTTTATTTGTTTCAAAGGGGAAAAGAGAACTGCAAAATATTCCCATTTTGTTGTAACTTACGTAGGCACAAATAATTACAGGTAAGGAGGGGATGTGAAAATTCTCACGCAGGAACAAAAACAGTTTTTTGATGACAATGGTTTTTTAGTCATGTCGAAGATGTATTCAGATGATGAAATGGTAGAGATGCGAGCCCAGTTTCATGAGTTGATTACAAATGCCGAAGGACGACCTAAGGTCATGAGCTATTCATATATGGACCAGCATCCTGAATATGGCATTGACCCGTATAATCCAAAGAATGTGAAGGGGATGATGGATCATCCGTTGGCAAATGAGTATTGGTTTAATCATGTGACAGACGCACGCATTGTGAATGTGCTCGTTGATTTGTTTGGGCCAGATATTGATTTTCACAATGGCAAGGTGCGCAACAACCCGCCTGGGTTTTACAATGACCAGGGGTGGCACCAAGATTGGCCCTATGAGAAACATAGTGTGCCTGAGTTGGCGGCAGCAATTACTTATTTGGATGAGACGGATGTGGATAAAGGAGCGACATCTGCGGTGAAGGGCAGTCATAAAAAGGGCGAGTGGGAGACGGCTAAGGGGCATACGATAGCAGATGAGTTGGTGGACCCCAGTTTGATTGAGGTGGTAAAAGCGCAACCGGGCGATGTGTTGTTCATTCACGTCTTAGTGGTGCATACGGCTGGACACAATTACACAAAGCAGTCACGGCATAAGATTATCAATGAGTATAAGACCAAAGCGGCAGTGGATTGTTGGGGCAATAAGTGTGCGTTTGCGGGGATGCCTGTTGCGCGGGGTGGTGACGTGGTGATTCCACAGATTGCTTGAGATTGTTGCGCTGTTAAGAATTGGCTATATTGAAGTACTTGAATCGACTTTTTATAAGGAGGATTGCGATGCAAACGTTTACTGCAACCTATAAAGGCAATCGTACAATTGAATTGTCAGAAGATGTTGATTTGCCTGATAATGCGTCTGTTCTGGTTGTCATTCCAGACAAAGGTGATGACGAATTTCGAGCAGATTTCGTAAAAGTTTCTGAAGCTGCATTTGCCAAGATTTGGGATAACAAAGGAGACGAGGTCTGGAATGAATATCTATAGACAGCGAGATATTGTTCTAGTTCCATTCCCATTTTCAGACCTTTCTATGTCCAAAGCGCGGCCCGTTCTAATTCTTTCACATGATGACTATAACGGCAGCACTGAAGACGTGCTTGTTTGTGGACTAACAACCAATCTTCAATCTGCACCGTATTCAATTATCGTTGAGACAACGGATGTTGAAGAATCCGATTCGTTGAAATACAAGAGCAAGATTAAGGCCGATACAATTGTTTCTCTTTCCCAAGGCCTCATTATCAAATCAATTGCCCGCCTAAAACCTGAAGCTTTTGACCGCGTTATATCTGAAATCAGCCGTTTGATTCAACGGGTGTAAAACTGCCAATCTTTTTAAATCCTCTGGCGTTTACTGAAACGAAAACACCTAAACCCTTGCAAGTCATTAAGATATCGCACCATATAGTCATTCAATTTGTTGCCCCCTTTTCAAAGGGGCAGGAGGATTCCATGGATTTAGAAAAAACAGAAGAACTGTATCGCAGTATTTTGGGACCGTTTCCTAAGCGTGTGGATTTGGATGTAGAGACGCTTGAGGAAGAAGATTGTGGTACGTTTGTGCGGTCTTTGATTGCGTGGAACAATGACAAAGATGAACGTGTGCATGGGTATTTGCTAAAGCCAAAAAATGCGACGGGCAAATTGCCTGCGATGATGGCCTTTCACGGACATGGTGCTTGGGATTTGGGTAAGAAATCAACGGCGGGTGTAGATCTTGATCCTGAAAAATCGTATTTAGGTCCTGGTTTGGCTGAACGGGGATTTGTGGTGTTGTGTGGGGATGCCATTGGGTGGGGACATCGGCAGAATCCGGGTGGCAAACCCGATGGTGTGGGGTATGAGCGTGTGGTGGCGATGCGGTTGTTGGCCGAGGGACGGTGTATGGCGTCGCAATATGTGTGGGATGCCATACGGCAATGTGATGTGCTCCAGAGTTTGGGTTTTGTGGATGGGGACCGTATTGGGG
>JBLHJX010000153.1:0-12254 GCA_047619225.1 Candidatus Latescibacterota bacterium | reverse complement strand
TTGTGACGACCACGGCCAGTGGTAAGACTCTGTGTTATCAGTTGCCCACCTTAAACGCGCTGTTGGAGAATGATCAATCCACAGCGCTTTACTTGTTTCCGACCAAGGCATTGGCACAAGATCAGGCGCGGGGGTTTGCACGGTTTGGGGAGTTGGATGAGGCGTTGCAATTTGTGTCGGGCACGTATGATGGGGACACACCGCCGAATCGGCGAAAGTCGTTGCGCGAAGATGGGCGGGTGATTTTGACCAACCCCGATATGTTGCATCAGGGTGTGCTGCCCAATCACCCACGGTGGGCACGGTTTTTCCAGAATTTGCGGTATGTGGTGGTGGACGAAGTGCATACGTATCGCGGTGTGTTTGGCTCGCACGTGGCCAATGTGTTGCGGCGGTTGGTGCGCATTGCGCGGCATTATGGTGCCAACCCCCAGTTTATTTGCTGTTCGGCCACCATTGCAAATCCCAAAGAACATGCCGAAGCCTTGACGGGGCGTGCGATGACATTGGTGGATAACGACGGTTCTCCAAAAGGGAAGCGTCATTTTGTGTTTTGGAATCCGCCTTTTTTAGAGGGCACGACCAGCGATAGGCGAAGCCCAAATACGGATGCACGATGGTTGATGGGCAAGTTGATTATGAACCGAATTCAGACCATTGCGTTTGTTCGGGCACGGTCATCGGCAGAGGTCTTGTATCGTTATACCCAAGATGATCTCATGAAGGTGAACCCAAAATTGGGGGAGGCGATTCGCGCTTATCGTGGGGGGTATTTGCCTTCTGAACGGCGGGATATTGAGCAGAAGTTGTTTGATGGGGAATTATTGGGTGTGGTGAGTACCAATGCGTTGGAATTGGGCATTGATATTGGGGGCTTGGATGCGGCGTTGATTGTGGGGTATCCGGGCAGTGTCTCAAGCATCTGGCAGCAGGCGGGGCGAGCGGGGCGCAAAGCGGGGGAATCGTTGGTGATTTTCATTGGGCAAAATGCGCCGATCGATCAGTTCTTGATGCGGGATCCCGCATATTTCTTTGGGCAGTCGCATGAGCATGCCACCATTGATCCGAACAATCCACATTTGGCAGTGGGGCATTTAAGATGTGCATTGCGGGAGTTGCCGGTGCGTGTGGAAGAGGGTGAGGTGATGGGCGAGTTTACGGGGGCACTGCTTGAGATTTTGGCCGATGAGGGAATGACGCGACATTTGAATGGACAATGGTTTTATTCTCGGTCTGGGTATCCGGCAGCAGAAGTAAGTTTGCGCAATATCAGTGAGCCCACCTATACAATTATGGAAGACACCGAAAATGGACCGCAGGTGATTGGGACTTTGGATGAGGTCAGCGCGTTTTTTCAAATTCATACCCATGCCGTATATTTGCATAATGGGTTAACGTATTTTGTGGATCGATTGGACGTGGCGCGTAAGATTGCCAATGTGAGTCAGAAGGCTGTGGATTATTATACACAGGCAGTGGATGAGACGAGCATTACGGTTGAAGATACAGAGATGTCGAGCAATTGGCGTGTGAGTGAGGTACACTTTGGTGAGGTGGCGGTTTCGACATTGGTGATGATGTTTAAGAAAGTGAAGTTTGAAGATCGCGACAGCATTGGGTGGGAAAATTTAGACTTGCCGGAACGCACATTGGATACAGCAGCGTGTTGGATTGTGCCGCCACAGGACGGTATTAATTTGTGCCGTACGCACGGGCGTGTGCCATCTGAAGGGTTGAAGGGCATTGCCAATATGATGGGCGAGGTTGTGCCGCTTTTTGCGATGTGTGATGTGATGGATATTGGCACAACGATAGACAGCTCAAATACGGGGCGTCCAACGGCCTTTGTATATGACCGTCATCCGGGTGGTATTGGTTTTGCCGAAAAAGGGTATGAGATGATGGAAGAGGTGATGACGGCGTGTATGATGGTGGCTGAAGAATGTGCCTGTGAAGATGGGTGCCCCTCTTGTGTGGGCGCACCGTTGCCACCGGGTGATGATGGCAATACACGCGGGACGATTCCAGATAAAGAAGCGGCGTTGGTATTGTTGCACGCAATGCTGGAACGTGAACCCTATGTGCCTAAGTATCCACGCCCGGGAATGGTTCCAATAACGAACGGCCAACCGAGCAATGTGGTGCCCATTCCGGTGAAACCGATGGCGGCAAATGTAGAAGCAAAGATTCGGAAGAAAGTGAAAGGGTTTAAAAAAAGATAAGCAAATAGAGCGCAGGAGAGAACTACACCTGCGTGGCGAAGTTCGTGGTGGATAACCTGAAAAATTGCATTGCTGTATGCTTTCCAATATTTTACTGGGAGTCTACTGCCTTAAAATTGGAATTCCGACAAAAGCATTCGGAAATGACAGGAATGGTCTGTCAATGAACCTTCTTGAAAGACGATTGATGGTTTTGAATTTAATTGACGCAATCTTAGAGGGAGTGGTATGGAAGCGCGTTTAAAGACATATTTGGAAACTTGGGTGCCTAAGATCGATGAGGCCTTGTTTGCGTTTTTGCCAGAAGATCGTGAGCCGTTGAAGTTTTTGTATGAACCGATGCGCGATTATCCCATTCGGGGAGGTAAGCGATTTCGTTCTGCATTGGTTCTGTTAGGGTGTGAAGTGTTTGGCGGTGATCCGCATTTGGGATTGAAAACGGCGGCTGTGTTTGAGTTGTTCCAATCGTTTGCGTTGGTGCACGATGACATTGAAGATGGCTCAGAAATGCGGCGCGGCAAACCGTGTTTGCATCATTTGCACGGCATCCCTTTGGCAATTAATGTGGGTGATGCTTTGTACGCCAAGGTGTTTGAAGTACTCACCGCTAATCGGGAGACGTTTAGTGATGCGATGACTTTGGATTTGATTGAAGAGATGATCTATGGTGCGCGGATGACGTTTGAGGGGCAGGCATTTGATATTGGCTGGATTGAAGCCGAAGAGATTCCTGAGGTGGATGCGTTCATTGAAATGTTGCGTCGGAAGACGGGGTGGTATAGTGGGCGTGGGCCATGTAAAATGGGTGCGATTATTGCCGGCGCGAATGCTGAGCAACAAAAGTTGATCGGTGATTTCGGCGAGTCTATGGCAGTGGCATTTCAGATTCGTGATGATTTGCTCAATTTGGTGGTTGAAGAATCGGATGCCTCCCAAGCACCCACGATGACGTCGGGCGGTTATGGCAAAGAACGCGGTGGTGATATTGCCGAGGGCAAGCGCACGTTGATGGTGATTGACCTGTTGAACAGGTGTACAGAAGAAGAGAACACGCGTGTGCGCACCATTTTGGATCAGGAGCGCGATGTGACGACAGAAGAAGAAGTGGAGTGGGTGATTGCGTTGATGGATTCTTATGGTGCCATTGAAAAGGCAACCCAAGTGTGTCATGCACGTGCTGAAGCAGCAGCGGCTTATTTGGACGAATTACCCGAGACCGATGCGCGTGAGACTTTGCGGGAGATGTGTTCGTTTTTGGTAGAGCGGGTTTTTTAATCGTGGATAAATCGGATGGTTGGTAACTCAAGGAGGTGGATATGCAGTTTTTTGTTGATACGGCGAGTTTGGACGAGATCAAAGAAGCGCAAGCGATGGGCGTGTTGGATGGTGTCACAACAAATCCGTCTTTAATGTCGAAAGAGTCGGGGGAGTTTGAAGATATTATTCGAGCGATTTGTGAGGTTGTCGATGGGCCTGTGAGTGCCGAAGTGGTGAGTACCGACTTTGATGGGATGATGGTGGAAGCACGTAAAAATGCGGCTATTCACGAGCAAGTTGTGGTGAAGATTCCAATTACTTTGGATGGGCTTAAGGCGGTTAAAGCGTGTTCGAATGAAGGTATTCGCACAAATGTGACGCTTTGTTTTTCGCCGACCCAGGCACTCATGGCGGCCAAGGCGGGCGCGGGTTTTATCAGCCCATTCATTGGGCGGTTGGATGATTTGGGACAAGACGGTATGGACCTGATTGCCACGATCCGACAGATTTATAACAATTATGGCTTTGAGACGCAGATCTTGGCGGCGAGTTTGCGTTCGCCCAAGCATGTTGTTGAATGTGCGCTGGCGGGTGCCGATGTTTGCACTTTGCCACCAGATGTATTGAAAAAGCTGTTGACACACCCATTGACGGACAGTGGCTTGGAACGTTTTTTGGCAGATTGGAAAACGTGGGAAGATGGCAAAAAGTAGGGTGTAAGTCTTTAATGGGTGCGCCTCTTTTGTAGGTTTTATCGTTTGCCCTGCGATCGATAATGGGGAATCAATGGGCAGCATGAAGGACTTGTGTGTTTTCACACAAGTCCTTTTTTAATGTGCCAAAAAGCCGTTGACTTTCTAACTTTGTTGATGCTTCATGGGTAAGTTGTCGATCTCGCATTTCTGCGTAAGATTTAACTCAGACCCATATAGGAGGGTATATGAGACGAATGGTATTGTGTTGGGGTATGGCCCTGTTGTTGTGTGGTGGTGCCTTCGCTGAAGGACCTGCGGGCACTGTTGTGTATTTTCAATCGGGTGGTGAGGTTTATCTTTTGCTTGCGGAGCATCACAATAGCAGGCGTGGGTGGGCGGGTTTTGGTGGTGGGGCACGGGAAGGTGAGACGGTTGCAGAGACTGCCGCAACAAAAACCCATGAAGAATCTCGGGGATATTATAAAAAGGAAGATATTCTTGAAAAGATCAAAGGACTGAAACCTGTGGTTGCGGGTGATTTTGCGACCTATTTTGTTGAAGTTCCCTTTGTTCCCGTGCAGCAGATTATGAACCATCGCATTCCAGACGAAGAGAATGATGCCTATTCGGAGCGCAGTACGTTTGCTTGGGTTCCGTATTCTACCATGGCTGATTTTTTGAATGAAGACTTGAGTAAAAACAGGCTGATCAAGTATATGGTTGCTCCAACGTTTTTACCGGCGGGCAGCGAAACACAGTGGTTGTGGCCTGCTTGGTTGCGAAGTATGCGCGCTGCTGTTGCAACAAATACTTTGCCCTGGAAATCAAAGTCGCCAATGAAATAGCAACTTTTCTGAGAAATATCTTGACGGTGGAGGTGAGAAGTTCCGACACTTGTTCAGGTCGGGGCTGTTGCCCACGAATTGCAAGGTAAAGCTCTCGGGTCATACGTGATCCGAGGGTTTTTTTTATGATGTCGAGATGGCAGGTGTTATGATTTGCGTGAGGGGATATTTTTTGCCATATTGTTGCCCGTCTATGATGCGGGCTTTGGTACTGAAACCAAAAACGGGAATCTGCGATATGATTTCGCAAATTCCCGCTTTAGATGGAGCCACCCAGCGGATTTGAACCGCCGACCGCCTGATTACGAATCAGGTGCTCTACCAGCTGAGCTAGAGTGGCTTAAGGTATGAAAAAACAAATATTTATATTAAGTTGAAAATTGTCTTGCGAGTAAAAAATACACAAAGGGTTTTGGCCTGTCAAGATTTAATCTGTCAAGGAGGTTGCAATGCGTTTTGTCGTGGCTGTTGATTGTGAAGGGGTGGCCTGTGCTGTGGGGTCTCCGGGAGCATCTTTGAATGAATCACGTGATTTGGGATTTGCTCAGTTGCAGGCCACGCGTGAGGCCGATGCAGCGGTGCGAGGTTTGTTTGAAGCGGGTGCTGAGCAGGTGATTGTTTGGGATAATCACGGTGGCAGTTTGAATCTCAAATACGATTTGTTGGATGAGCGGTGTGATATTGCACTTGGCAAAGGTTTTAAACATCGGTTTGAATGGATGACGGATGATTTTGATGGTGTGGTTTTGATCGGGTATCATGCGATGGACAATACGGTAGATGGGGTGATGTGTCATTCGTTTAGCTCAGCGGCGTATCAGTATATGAAAATCAATGGCAAAGAAGTGGGGGAAATGGCGATAGATGCCGCGATGGCTGGTGAAAAAGGGGTGCCGGTGATTTTTGTGGCAAGCGATGACAAAGGTACGGCTGAAGCCGAGGCGTTTTTTCCGGGTGTAGAAACGGTTACGACGAAACAAGCTTTGGGATGGAATTGTGCGGTGAGCAAACATCCTAAACGCGCGGTGAATGAAATTTTTGAAGGGGTTCAGAAGGCGGTGGCCAAACGGAATGAGATCGCGCCATTTTCTTTTGATTCGCCTCTGGAATTTGAGATACGGTATAAAAGGTTGGAACGTGCAGAATCTGTTAGTCGAGGGTATCAGTGTGCTGAGCGGATTGACCCTTATACGGTGCGGTATCAGTTGGATGGGATTGGGGAATATTTTTAGAGTAGGGAGAAGAGAGACGGAAGATGAAAGACGAAAGACGGAGAAGGCAGAAGATTTGATGCATAGAATGGAGGATGGATTGAGATTATGAAATACTGGATCTGGGTCGTTTGGATTGTATTTGTGATGTGTGGCATTGGCGAGGCACAGAGAATAAAAGCGTTTCCTGAAGCACAGGGGTTTGGGGCTTATGCCAAAGGCGGGCGTGGGGGGAAACTGTTTCGGGTGACTACGCTTGAAGATTATGACAAAGGGGAAACGCCTATAGAAGGCAGTTTGCGGGCAGCCGTTGAAGCCGAAGGGCCGCGTATGGTATTGGTTCAAGTGGGTGGATTGATTGAACTCAAGGCACCTTTGGTTGTTCGGAACCCGTATTTGACACTGGCATGCCATGCGGCACCTGGGCAGGGCATCTGTTTAAAGAACTATGGCTTCCAAATTCGTGACACACACGATGTTGTTGTGCGCTATTTGCGTGTGCGGCCTGGTGATGTGATGGGTAAGGAAGTAGATGCGATCTCGGTGTATAAATCGCAAAATGTGATATTGGATCATTGCTCGGCGAGTTGGGGAACCGATGAAACACTGTCTGTCACGGGGGCAGGTACCGATAGTGTGACTGTTCAATGGTGTATGATTGCCGAGAGTTTAAACCAGTCTGTCCATGAAAAAGGCGCGCATGGTTACGGGTCTTTGATTCGGGCCGATGGGCGCATTTCTTTTCATCACAATTTGTATGCACATCATACGACTCGTTGTCCACGCCCAGGAACGTATGGTGACAAAAGTGTGGTCCTGGATTTTCAGAACAATGTGATTTATAACTGGAAAGGCATGCCGGGGTATAGTCGGGCAGACTCGGTGCGCATGAACTTGGTAGGTAATTATTATAAACCTGGGCCATCGACAACGGGGAAAGATCACATTTTTCAAATTGGTGGGGAAACAACCTTGATGTATGCATCAGATAATATTTTGGAAGGTGTGGATCATGGAAAAGAGGACTGGGCATTAATTGAAGGTCGTGGATGGTGGCATTGGATATTTGGGTTGGATGCTTATAAGTTGCGCGATCCTCTTCTTGTTTCGCCTGTTGTGGGTGAAAAGACAAAAGATGCATTTTTGGAGGTGCTGCATTCAGCGGGGGCCAATATGCAAACGCGCGATGCTGTAGACAGGCGGATTGTGACTGAAATTCGGCGTGGTGAAGGACGTATTATCAATTCTCAAAACGATGTGGGTGGGTGGCCTGTTTACAATACGGGTCGATACCCTACTGATCTGGATCGGGATGGCATGCCTGATAGCTGGGAAAAACTCCATCATTTAAACCCCGAGGATGGAACGGACCATGCACATGACCCAGATGGGGATGGATATACAAATTTGGAAGAATTTCTAAATGGCACGGAGCCTCCACAGGCAGATTTTTTCAATTAAAATGGGTATTGAATAAACTCATAAGGAGAACAGATATGGTAGACCTGCCCCAAGGGGTTTGGCCTGTGATGCTGACGCCATTTACGAGTGATGGTGCGATAGATTGGGATGGTGTTGATGCGTTGGTAGACTGGTACCTTGAGTCGGGTGTGGCAGGTTTGTTTGCTGTTTGTGCGTCGAGTGAGATGTATCATTTGACAGAAGGAGAACGGTATGCACTCGCCCGCCACGTGGTAAAACAAGTAAATGGGCGGATACCGATCGTAGCGTCGGGCACATTTGGTGGTGCAATGGACTTGCAGGCGGAAACAGTTATAAAAACAGCTGAGACAGGTGTCGATGCTGTTGTTGCACTGGTGTGTCAAATTGTGCCCAAAGAAGCATCTGATGCCGATTGGCGAAGAGAAATGGAACGTTTGTTAAGCCTGACAGGCGAGATTCCATTTGGTTTGTATGAATGTCCCAGCCCCTATCATCGCTTGTTGTCCCCTGAGTTGTTGGGGTGGTGTGCCTCAACGGGACGGTTCTGTTTTATCAAAGACACATCGTGTGATATGGATTTGATTGTGCCCAAGTTAGAAGCCATTAAAGGCCAGGGGATGAAGTTTTTCAATGCCAATACGCCGACCTTGTTAGACTCTCTCCGTGCGGGTGGTGACGGTTATTGCGGCACGGCTGCAAATTTTTACCCCGATCTGTTTGCTTGGATGTGTCACTATTTTAAAAATGAGCCTGACCTCGCTGCGGATGTACAGCGTTTTTTGAGTGTGGCGAATAAGGTGGCCGGGCACAAATACAAATCTTCGGCAAAATTGTATTTGTCGATGTTGGGACTCCCGATTCTTCCGGTGTGTCGGGATCAGGAAGAGACATTTAAAGCAGAAGATCATGTGACCTTGCAACATTTGATAGAATTTTCGGACACACAACGTAGCATGTTGGGGTTGTTATGAGAATCACAACAGATCGCACATTTGATTTTCACGATCTGGATGCTTTGGCGAAAAGCATTGTGCACGCGGGCATGTCAAATGAAGAAAAGGCGTTGGCGTGTTATGATGTGGTGCGGTGGGCGATGTTTCAGTATCCGTGGGTATATAACGTGAAGGAACGTCGTGAAGAGTGGCACGATGCGACCAAGTTGTTGAATGTGTATGGTCATGGGTTGTGTGGTGTGCAAGCCCGTACTTTGGGCGCGATTTATCAAAAAGTATTTGGGTATGAAAATCAACGGCTCATTGGTCTCAATGAATGTGCTCCGGGCGATTGGGGATTGGAAAAGAATGCGGGGGCATTTTTCTTTTCGCGGATGGGAAACGGCTATTCACCAGACAATCCATCGGGGCACTCGTGTGTGGAGGTCTTTTACGATGGCCATTGGCATCATTTGGATCCGATGGTCAATTTTTATTGTTATACACGTGATGGCAGTCGTATTGCATCGCTTGAAGATACGATTGCCGATCCAACTTTGGTAACGCACCCGAGTCGGGAGATTTTGGGCTTGATGCCCGATGGCGATTTGGGGAAAGTTTTCTACCAATCGCGTTTTGCCGACTGGGGACCGGGACCGGGAT
The DNA here is from genome assembly GCA_047619225.1 of Candidatus Latescibacterota bacterium. GTDB lineage: Bacteria > Latescibacterota > UBA2968 > UBA2968 > UBA2968 > JABIFK01. The sequence continues at coordinate 2,986 of JBLHJX010000153.1, read as the reverse complement.
ACTTCATGGTGATGGATACGCAGATGGATGTGACTTTGCAAAAAGGCCAATCGATCACGTATTTTTGGGACCGTGAACATGGGCGTTTTTATTGGCCAGAGATTTGGGCAGAACGATTTGTGCAAGATTATTTTGATGACGGGCCAAGACATCCAGAACGTTTACAAAGCACGTGGCGTCATTATGGCAATGGCACGTTTCGGACGGTCGTGAAAGATGTTCAGGCAGGCGATACCTTGCGGTTGCCATTTCCATATGTGTTGGTGGGAGGAACCCTGCGCTTTGGTGCCGAATCTGGGGCAAACGGCATTCGCTTGTTGTGCCAAAAAGACGGGATTTGTGAGCAGGAGGTTGTTGCCCATTTGGGGATGAATGAGATTGATCTGAGTGACTTTGTAATGGGTGGATATGATTTGGCAATCAGCCCAAGGGGTGGTGCAATTGGGGAAGTGGTTGTTGAATTGTATTTTCTGCACAATTTTATTACGCGCCCTCGGTTGTTGCCTGGTGAAAATGTCGTAACGGTGTCGGATGAAGAGGATGAAACGCTACAAGTGATTTGGGAGTGGGAAGAAGCGGGCGGGAAAACATACAAAGATGACAGGCAGGTAAATCCTTCGGAGTCGTATACCCTTTCTGTTGGGGAACTGGATAACGAAGGGGAAGAAAATCCGAAGTACATGAAACGGCTTGAGGTGAGAAGGGGGACGTTATGATTGAGGTGCGGCAAGGGAGATCGGGAGATGCGTTGACCATTGCTGATTTTCAAGTGCGGTTGGCGGAGGAGACGGAGCATATTGCATTGGATCGGGATGTGGTGGAGAAAGGTGTTCGGGCTGTCTTTGAGGATCCGACCAAAGGTGGATATTGGGTTGTCGAATCAGAAGGGGATGTGGTGGGGTGTTTGCTGACGGTACCTGAATGGAGTGATTGGCGCAATGGCACTGTGTTGTGGATTCATTCGGTGTACGTGGTGTTGGAGGCTCGTCGGTTGGGTGTGTTTCGGGCGATGTATGATCGGCTGAAAGCGGAAGTAGAGACCTCTGATGACTTGCGGGGTTTGAGATTGTATGTGGAGAAAGAAAATGAGGGTGCGCAGGAAGTTTATAAGGCAATGGGGATGAATGGGACTCGGTATGATTTGTTTGAGTGGATGCGGGAAGGATGGTAAGATCTGTTGGGAAAGATAAAAGGATAATGTGCCCTTCTTCCAGAATATAAGGAAGAGGGGCTTTTTTGTTTTTTTATGGATCGGGTTGATTGGCTGCAGCGTTTGTTCTGTCGGTGGACTGACAAAGTTTATTGCATCAATCGAGCTTGAGGAGACGCGCAATGGTGTTGTAGAAGAGGTTCTGTTTGTCTTGTTCGGTGATGGGCAGAATTTGAATTCTGTTGATTTCATTTTTGGCGTATGTGGCTTGTGTTGGATAAGGGTGTGGCCCGTCTATGCCAAAGGTGATTCTGTCTGAGCCGATGCGCTGAATGGCTTCTGGGATTTTCCAGGGCAATACGACGCCACTGGTATCGAGGGTGAGGTTTTCATGTTTTTCGGCCAAAGTAATGAAACTGTCTATCAGGTTGGAATTGGTGCATAAGTAGATGCCGAAGTGTGCGACGATGATTTTGGTTTTGGGGAAGGTTTCGGCGATGCGTTGGCAATCTTCCGTTCTCCCTTTGAAGTCTATGAGACAGGGGACGTCGTGTTTGGCGGCGAGTTCGAAGATGGGGTCGATGATGTATTCTTTGAGATTGACTTCGCCAGCATGGATCTTGATACCGGGGAACCCAAGGGCAGAGATTGCGTGTTCGACCTGGTGATAGGCAGATTCGGTGATGTGGGGGAGGGCGTAGGCGTAGGGGATGAGGCGGTCTGGAAATGCTTGGTGGGCTTTGTGTGCCATCTCGTTGGCTTGAGAAGTGGATGTAGCCATGGCAAAGACAACGGTTTTGTCGATGTTTGCTTCGTCCATGGCTTGCACGATGCTTTCGGGGGAATATTCGGTGCGTTCTTTGTTGCCGTGTTTGAGGTGGCAGTGGGAGTCGATGATCATTTTGGGATTCCTTGGGATTTGGGGTTGAAATGAGTTGTTTTAACGTCATGCCTTCGGCGACTTACTTTTTCTCAACAGCAAGAAAAAGTAAGCAAAAAGTGCCGTCCCTCAAGTGCCGGGAAGGCTGATTTTCCGCAAATACCCTCAGAGGGTGCACGAGATGGAGTGGCCTGTAGGGTTAATCGTTTTTATATCATCGGGAGTTGGACGGAATCGTGCGGAAAATCTTGATGGCTTGATTTGATGAGGGTACATTTTGTTGATCTTGAATGTTTTTTTTAGGCGATACACAACTTTTGAGAGAGCCCACTTAGATACCCAACGCTTTACGATGAAACGCGATGGCTTCTTGAACGTGGATATCCCAATAGTCCCAGGTGTGTGCGCCGGGAAATTCTTCGTATTCGTGAGGGATATTTAAGTTTTCGAGATGGGTGCGGTAGTCGCGATTGGCTTGGAGTAAGCCGTCTTCTGTGCCGCAGTCGATGCGGAGTGCTGGGAGTAGGTCTTTGTCTGCTGTTTCGGCAAGTTTGTAGAGGCAATCTTTCCCGCCAAATGGGTTGGCTCCGAAAATTTGTGGGAATTCGATGCGCATGTCTTGGCGTACGTTTTCGGGTTTTACTTTGGTGATGCCCAGCGCGCCTGAGTGCGAGACAGCAGAGCAGAAGAGGTTGGGGTATTTGAGTGCCAATTTGAGGGCACCGTATCCGCCCATGGAAAGACCGCCTATGACTCGGCCTTCGCGAGCGGGTATGGTGTTGAAGATACGATCGGTAAGTCCGATGACATCTTGGATGATGTGGTTCTCGTATGCTGGGCCTTCTACGGCATCACAATAGAAGCTGCGACCGCCATCTGGCATGACAACGATGAGGGGTAGGTCTTGGACGTAGCGTTCGATACTGGTGCGGCGCATCCAAATGGAATGGTCGTCG
>JBLHJX010000152.1:0-12347 GCA_047619225.1 Candidatus Latescibacterota bacterium | reverse complement strand
AGTATATCTTAACAATTCCACTCTTTGGCTTACGTCTCAACAAAACAATAGTTTCACACTTTGAACAGAAATTCGATAATATCACCGTCTTTTACAACATAATCGCGACCTTCTGTACGTAGTTTGCCAGCATTTCTAACTCTTTCATATGTGCCTTCAGCGACCAGATCATCATAGGCAACGACCTCTGCCCTGATAAACCCTCTTGCCATATCCGTGTGTATTTTCCCTGCGGCTTGAGGTGCAAGAGTGCCAGCAACAAGCTGCCAAGCTTGCAGTTTACCCTTGACTAAAGTATAAAATGTAATAAAATTCAGCAGGCCATAACTTGCTAAAACAATACGACTTAACCCCGTCTCAGACAGCCCCAAATCTTCGAGAAAGACCAGTCGATCTTCGGGTTCTAAATCCAACAATTCCGCTTCGATCTTCCCTGAAACTGCCAAAACGCTATCTGGTCCAAATTTTTCACGCAGCTGATCAACCGCCTCGCCCCCACTTGGCAGGGCATCTTCACCGACATTGGCCAAGTAAATCATCGGTTTGGCTGTCAAGAAACGATAAGAAGCTACTTTCTCAAAATCTTCACCCGCCAGATCTTGGCCTGAAATCGGAACGCCCTCATGCAAGCCTTCAATAGCTCGTTTCAATAGCCCAAAAGTACCTTGGTCAATAGCCCGCATATCTGACCGGGCTACTTTCTCAATCTTGGCAAAGGCTTGTTCTGCTGTGTCCAAATCGGCCAACATCAACTCGGTCTCAATAGTCTCTATATCAGCATGCGGATCCACGCGACCATCAACATGAGTAATCCCATCATCCTCGAAGCAGCGAACCACGTGAACCAAGGCATCAGCTTGGCGAATATGCCCTAAGAATTGATTGCCAAGCCCTTCGCCTTTACTCGCTCCCCGAACCAATCCTGCGATATCAACAAAACGAATATATGTGGGTGTACACGTTTGGGGGCTCAGCAGAGCATTGAGCCTTGCAAGTCGTTCATCGGGTACTTCAACCATACCAACATTGGGTTCAACTGTACAAAATGGATAGTTTGATGCTTCTACATGGGCACGGGTCAAGGTGTTAAAAAGTGTTGACTTGCCCACATTTGGAAGACCGATAATTCCAACAAAGAGTGCCATAATACCTACAAAAACAGCCAGTGACACCACATGTCACTGGCTGATGAGAAACAGAAATCTACAGTTATGCTTTTTTCCAAAGCGCTTCCAATACACGACCAGGTGACATGGGCAAATCAAACAATCTTACCCCAACCGCATCGTAGATGGCGTTTGCAACAGCGGCTGGTGGAGGCACGATAGGTACTTCACCAACACCACGCACACCATAGGGGTGCCCAGGATTGGGCACTTCTACAATATGTGTCTCAATCATAGGCAAATCCAAGCACGTTGGCATCCGATAATCGAGCAAACTGCCGTTGGCAAGGGTGCCATCTTCTTTATAAGCATACTCTTCATTCAAGGCCCAACCAATACCTTGGGCCACACCGCCCTGCATTTGGCCTTCAACATAACTTGGGTGAATGGCCTTACCGACATCCTGAACAATGCTGGCGCGCAAGATTTCTACTTTGCCGGTGTCGGTGTCCACTTCGACATCCACGATCACAATGGCAAATGCCCCTCCGACGCCAGGAGGTTGTACGGTGGCACGTCCCATGACGGGTCCACCCGTTTCATCCAATTTTCCAGCGAGTTCTGCAAAGGTCATTGTCTTAGAAGAATCAGACACTGATGACAATACCCCATCTTCATATTTGACATCATCTTTTGGAATTTCCCAGAACTTTGCTGCGCGTTCAATCATTTGAACCTTGATGTCTAGACCCACCTTGTAAACAGCCCATCCTGTTGCAAATGTAGTACGGCTACCACCCGTTACATCTGTTTCACCAACAGAATCTGTGTCGGCCACTTGCGGTTTAATATCTGTAGCTTGCAAACCCAATACTTCGGCCAACTGCATTGCCAAAGAAGTACGAGAACCACCAATATCCGTAGATCCTTCGACCAAACTGATCTTACCATCTGCATTGACACTGGCCGATGCGCTTGATTGCAAACCAGCATTGAACCAAAATCCAGAGGCTACGCCACGCCCCCTTTTTTTGCCTTCAAGCTTGCTCTTATAATGGTCCGTTGCCCGAGCAACGTTCAAACATTCTTCATTGCCAATGCGTGGATAGGTAGGACCATCGGCACGTCGGGAGCCTTCTTTTGCTGCATTTTGAAAACGAAAATCTAACGGATCAACACCCAATTCTTCGCAGATTTCATCAATAACTGTTTCTGAGGCAAATGCAGCATTTGTAGCACCAGGTGCCCGATAGGCCATTGTTTGGGGTTTGTTGACCAAGACTTCATACCCATCAATATGAATATTTGGGATGTTATAAGGTCCAAATATGCACATCGAACCAGGTGCGGCCCAGTTGCCGGGGAAACCACCCGACTCGTACATCAGCGTGGCTTGTGCTGCGACGATTTTGCCATCCTTAGACACACCCATCTTGCATTTCACATAAGAGCCCGCTGTAGGACCTGTTGCTTGCAAAACTTCGGTTCGACTCATAACCATTTTTACGGGTCGGCCGGTCTTTTTAGATAAAACAGCGGCAAGGGGTTCTAAATAAACGCGAATTTTGCCACCAAAACCACCACCAATTTCCATCGGGACTACTTTCACCTGAGACACGGGCAGGTCAAGCAATTGTGCCGTCTGCTCGCGCACCGTAAATGCCCCTTGGGTGCTGCACCAAACGGTGACTTGACCATCGGCATTCCATAGGGCCGTTGCATTTTGCGGCTCTATATAACCTTGATGTACCGTAGCGGTGTCAAATTCACGCTCAACAACAACATCGGCTTGGGCAAAACCCGCTTCAACATCTCCAAGTTTGTGCTGGAAATGTGTGGTGATGTTGCTCTTTTTGCCAGTATCTTCACCCAACGACTTGGTTGTTTGCTCTTCAAATAACAACGGTGCGCCTTCTGCTATCGCATCGTGTACGGTCAATACGGGCGACAACACCTCATACTCAACCTCAATCAATTCGAGAGCTTCCTCGGCTGTATTGGCATCTGTAGCGGCAACAGCAACAATAGCATGACCGTGGTAGAGAACCTTATTTTCGGCCAATACATTGCACCGTAAATCCATGAGATTCGCAGCACCTTCGCCCAAATCTTTAATCTTATCTTCTTGAAGTGGTAGGTCTTTGACCGTGATGACAGCTTTGACGCCATGGAGGGCTTCTGCCTTACTCACGTCAATTGATTTGATACGTGCATGTGCATGTGGGCTTCGCAGCACTTTTCCGTGCAACATGCCAGCCAAATCGATATCTGCACCATATTTTGCCCGACCAGTGACTTTATCCACACCATCGTGTCGGATAGGGCGAGTACCGATGACTTTATAGTCTTTAATCCCCAAATAATCTTCTTCTTGCGCAGCCATATTACATGCCCCCTTAAGCCTTAGACATCACAGAAGCAGCATCTTGTACTGCACGCACGATCTTGTCATAACCCGTGCAACGGCAAAGATTACCAGCCAAATACAGGCGAATCCGCTCTTCCGATGGATTGGGTTCATCTTCTAACAGTGCTTTAGCGGCCATAATAAAACCGGGTGTGCAAATGCCACACTGCAACGCAGCGTGTTCTAAGAACTTCTGCTGCAAAGGATGTAATCCATCGGCTGAAGCAACCCCTTCGATTGTCGTAACTTCTTGGCCTTCCATCTCAACAGCCATGACCAAACACGAATCGACAACTTGGCCATTGAGCAGCACACTGCACGCACCACAGTTGCCATTGCTACAGCCCTCTTTGGTACCCGTCAAATCGAGATCGTCACGCAAAACTTCTAACAACGTTTGTCGGGGTTCACAAAGAAATTCAGTTTCTTCCCCATTAACGGTTGTGGTTATATGAACTTTTTTTGCCATGGATCTAAGACTCCTTTGCTCTTTCAATAGCGCCCTGAATGGCTCTTTTGGTCAAAACACCTGTCAAGTGGACACGCTGCTCAATGGTACCACGCATATCTGAAATGGGCTTGGCTGCCGCACGAGTAGCGACACAGGCTTTTTCAATGGTTTCATCAGAAATGGTTTGGCCAACCAAAGCTGCCCCAGCTTCGGCCACCAAAAGTGGCGTTGGTGCAACAGCGCCAATCGCAACGCGAGCCGACGTAATTGTATCGCCGTCTAAAACCAAGGAGACTGCCACATTTGCAACGGCAATATCCATTTCATTGCGCGGAATGAATCGAAGAAAAAACGCACCTGAATGCGCCACAGGAGCCGGAAAGCGAACGGCAAGCAAAAATTCGCCTGCCTCCATTGCGTTTCGGCCCGGTGCCGTAAAAAAATCTTCTGCGGCAATTTCGCGTTGCCCATTGGGACCAATAACTTCGCACACACCCCCCAAAACAATCACAGCTGGGGGGCTATCACCCGCGGGCGACGCATTGCAAAGGTTACCACCCAGGGTTGCTCTGTTCTGGATCTGAACGGATCCGATCAGCGACGAACAATCGACCAAAGCCGGATAACGCGTTCGCACATCGGGGTGGTTATAGGTTGTAGAACAAGACACCGCAGAGCCAATCCTAAGCCCGTTGCTGGCATCAAAACTCAACACATTGGCTTCGGGAAGCTTTTTGATGTCGAGTAACAAGTCGATTTTTCGACGGTTCTCTTTCAACTGGGGCAAGATATCTGTCCCACCTGCTAAAATCCCCACCTTTCCATTGCCCTTTTGCAGCAAGGAAACGGCCTCATCAACTGATTGAGGTGCAGCATAATCAAATGCATTCAAAGCCATTCCTCCTCTTTCTTAAGAGAAAATACAGTAAAATAACGAGCGTAAAAATAAAGCCAAATCAAACATGTGTCAAGCACTATGGCAACACAAAATATCAATTCGTGAATACGGAGTCAATGTAAAAAAAAACGGGCCTCTAAGGTGCTCAGGAAACTGGAGGGAGGGGTACCAGATTCCAAAAACCTTAGAGGCCCGTGACCAACCATCAGACCCTATGCTTCATTGGCTTATACGCGTCACAAACCCAATAGGTTCCACCTTTGAATCAAATTTTCTTTTGCGCGCTCAAAACCGTATACCCACCCTCTGCTGCACACACTTCAACATACCCATAAACAGATTCCATACGCTTCGCATATGGACCTGCACGCATGACGACAATCTTCAACTCACCGTTTGGCTTTAGCTTATCAAAAGCCTGATCTATCAAAGGCCAGGCTGTTTTATTCCCTTCATGAAACGGGGGGTTCGACAAAATGAGGTCAAAGGAGGTATCCTCCGCCAGCTCATACAAATCACTCACCCCTACAGACGCGTTGGTGACGCGGTTTATTTCAATGTTCTCTTTCGCACAGGCAACAGCTCGTGCGCTCACATCGCCCATCCATACCCGTCCGTGGGGCACCAATCCTGCACAAGTAATCCCCAACAAACCATATCCACAGCCAACGTCACATACGATGGCGTCCTCATCTACCGATATGTGATCTAAAAGAAGGCGTGAGCCCGGATCTATGCCGTCGCGTGAAAAAACCCCATCCCGCGTCGAGAACTGCAATAAACCACCCGGTTGATCCTCGACTTTGATTAGGTGCTCAATCTCTGTGCGGGAAATTCCCGAATCGATTCTCTCCTTGACAGCTTTGAAATATTGCATTCGCCCATTGCGCCCAACCCGTTCGACTTGCCCAAAGACTTGTTCGATTTGCTTGATGTAACTCAAGACACCGCGGTCTTTTTGCCCAGAAAAATAGAGGTGACCGCCCAAGTTCATTTTTTCAAAGACGACATCAACCCAGTGGAAGACTTGGCCTTTGGCGGCGTGACCTTCTGGATGATAGAAAGCTGTGTCGAACCCACCCGAGACCTGGGCCGGTGATTCGGCGTGGTATGCAGCTATGTCTTTGCCTACACTGCCACGCACAGCCCTTATATCATCACTGACAAAGCAAATATCCATACCCTGGAACGCGCTGCCGTTCAACAACTGCTGTCCACCCCACCCCAAATCTAAAATGCGACAATCGGGAGAAAGCTCTGCACAACTGATAAAATCAAATTTCAGGTTTTCAGCATTGTACCGGTACTTTGCCACTTCGTTTAATCCGCCTGAGTTTCAAGATACAACTTGCACCAAATGGAATGCTTACACTTGCAAAGGCACTCTCTGGTGTTTACAAACCGGCTTTTGCTTTTAAGCTGACATAAGAGTTTTCATCGTTCACATCTGTCTCCACGGGCAATCCAGAATCGCGCCACCCAGAGATCATCATAACGCCATTCTCAACCTTACCACCAAAACCGCCTTGAACATTTGCCAAATTAGTATATCCACTCTGTTCGAGTAATGTGGCTGCCATCTGGGATCGTCCGCCCATTTGGCATCCACAGAAGATCGGGTGGTCTTTCTCTTTTAAAACTTCAGTTGCAACCTTCAAAAAATCCGGGTTGGGTGCCATACCGCCTGGCCCCGACTGTGCGACTGGAATATTAATGGCGCCCTCAGGGTGCCCCTGAGCAAACTCCCCTTCAGTGCGCACATCTACGTAAGTTGCGTTTCCCGCAGCATCCATTGCGTCTTTTGCGGGCTTAGGTTCCAATTGCTGGATCGGCATCTTTTTTCTCCTTGTGTCACGATCAGAATCTCGAAAATGGAACCTTAATAATACTGAAAATCTGAAATCTGTCCAGACTTCTATTAATTGAAGAGTTGTTCATGTATTAAACAGAAAACACCTACCTTTTCTTGTTGACGAAAGTTCGCTTTTACTTCATAATCAGACAGGTAGCCCAACTCAAAATCTCATCCAAAGCGGAAACCTGATGCTTACGCCCACACAAATCCAACACTTCCATGAATATGGGTATTTAGTTGTCCCAAAAGTCTTTACCCAACCTGAAATCGCTGACTTGCAAACGGCCTATGATGATGTTGTGGCTTTGGCCGAGCAAGAAGACCTTCCCCTTGAATATCTCAAAGGCATTTCTGGTGGTGTTCATATTCACATTCAAGCACCTCCTGATATCGGAGATGTATCCAAAGCACAGTACCTTCGTAAAGTACAATGGCCGGCTATGATTCATCCAACCTTTGAACGCATTCGCAACAGCCCTAAATTTCTAAGATTGCTCGAACCTTTATTAGGCACGTCGCTTAAACAATATATCAACCAAATCAATTTCAAAATGCCTGGCGGAAACATTGAATTTCCTTGGCACCAAGACATTCGTCCTACCCCTGCATTCAAAGACCAACTGAAAAATTATGTTCAAACCATTATTGCAGTTGATGATGCAACCGAAGAAAACGGGTGTTTATGGATTGTGCCCAAAAGCCACAAAATGGGTAACCTCCAAGTCAAACGCTATGCATCTGGGCAAATTGAAGATCACATCGATGTCTCCAAAGCTGTTCCTTGCCTTGCAAAAGCTGGCGATGTGTTGTTGTTTCGCTCTTACACAGTACACGGCTCGAAACCCAACCAAACCAATCTGCCACGCCGGTCCTATATCAATGGGTTTGTACGTGCCAGTGCCTGTGACGTTGGAAAATGGGCGTTCCTCAATGGCAATCCAGTGCCCATCACCAGTGACAGAGACCACGCTGATATTCGCCTAACGATTTGAGTATCACTTTCAAGAATGCGACCTAAATGGCCCACACGCACCTCTTTCGACAAATTGTATCCGACACACACAAATTACTGCGCCTAAGGCTACAGCTTGCCCAAGGCGATGTATCATTGCAAACTCGAATCGACCAACTCAGCCAGGCCATTTCACTCAAACAAGCCCTCTTAAATGGCCTTTCCGACACGGGTTTAGAAAAATAGCCCTCAAATACCAAAACGTCAAAAGGGGTTACATCATAAAGATGTAACCCCTTTTGACGTTTATCATGTGCCAAACTTATTCTAAAAGTGCATGTACAGAGTCTTCGCGTTTTGGTTCAAGCCGATACCGCTCAATTGAACGCACACAAGTGTTCCAACGTAATATCGAGTCATCATTGCCACTGGGGCGAAGACCTTCTGCTTTTTCGAAATACTCCATCGCGTCTCTCAACCATTCATAAGCGATATATTTGCTGTCTGGAATACCTTTGTCAATGGTCGCTTTGCCCAGACGCTCACAAATGATCCCTGCATAGTAGGCCTGTTCATAGTCGTCTTTGAGATGGGATATAAGATCTCTTGCCCGTTTCTCGTCTCCTGAAGATCCCGTTCGAAATTGGTCCGTAATGGCCAATATGAGCATTGGGATAGCTTCTTTGTTATCGGGATCTGCCGCAAGAATATCAAGGCAGATGCTTTCTGCCACACGGGGTTCATTTAACAACCGATATCTTTCCACACGGGCAAGTGCCGCTGGAATGCCAGCAGATGAAAGTGGTTTGAGCTCGAACATGTCCTATCTCCTTAGCAGAAACACAGACTGACCGGAATTCCTCATCACCAACAGCGTCCTATTTATCGCTGGGTTTGAAAATTTTCAGGAGTTTTTTGACCGGATCATAGAATTCATCCACAACCCGTTCTTTAAGCGGGATGATCGCATTGTCTGTAATGGTAATGCCTTCTGGGCACACATTAGTACAACACTTGGTGATGTTACAAAACCCAATCCCATCGGTATCTTTCAAATCACCCAAGCGATTTTCCGTATCCAGTGGGTGCATTTCTAATTGCGCAGCATAAACAAAGAACCGGGGACCGATAAATTCGTCATGCTTTTCATGTTCACGCAACACATGACACACGTCCTGGCACAAAAAACACTCGATGCATTTTCGGAATTCTTGCACCCGATCGATATCTGTCTGCGACATCGTCCAAGAACCATCCGCATTATCTGGCTTTCGAGGTTTGAATTTTTTGATCCGTTTCTTAACCCGGTAATTCCAAGAGACGTCGGTTACCAAATCACGGATATGCGGAAAAGCTTTCATCGGTTCGATGGTGATGGGTTTATCCAAATCAATATCGCTTAAACGCGACATGCACATCAGCTTTGGACTTCCATTTACTTCAGCTGAACAAGATCCACACTTTCCGGCTTTGCAATTCCACCGAACAGCCAGATCGTTGGCGTCATCTTTCTGAATTTGATGAACGGCATCGAGAACGACCATACCCTCGGAGATCTCGGTTTCATAAGCTTCAAATTTGCCGCCATCAGAATCACCGCGCCATATTTTGAATGTAGCAGTAGGCATTAAACCATCTCCTCGATAACTTTTTTGAGGTCATCTCGCATTTCTGGTATGGTCTCTGATCGAATTTCCATCTTTCCGTCGGGACCTTTGTTTACAACCGTATTCACATTTGCAAAAGTTTCGTCCTTTTCAGAGAAATCGTCTCTAAAATGCCCGCCCCGGCTTTCTTTTCTAACTGCTGCTGCCCTTGCGACGGCTTCCGACACAGTCATCAAATTCTTTAAATCAAGAGCTGTATGCCAGCTTGTATTGTATTCTCTGTGCCCCGTCACCAAAGAGCGCCCCGCACGTTCGCTAAGTTTTTCAATCTCACCTACAGCCTGCACAAGCTCTGATTCTGTCCGCACAATACCAACAAGCTCTTGCATCATATCTTGCAAATCTGCTTGAATGTGGTAGGGGTTTTCAGCACCTTGTTCATTTTCCTCAAAAAACTGGAGCGCCCAACGTTGGACTTCTTCTATCTGTGACTCGTCAATGGTTCCGGGCCCGTTTTCCTTTGCAAAAGCAGCTGCATATTCACCGGCTCTTTTGCCAAAAACCAGCAGATCAGACAGAGAGTTGCCCCCCAATCGATTGGCACCGTGTAAACCAGCAGCGCATTCACCAGCGGCGAACAGACCCGGTACAGTTGACATCTGGGAATCTGCATCAACCCGAATACCACCCATCACGTAGTGTGTCGTGGGGCCCACTTCCATGGGTTCCTTCGTGATGTCGATATCTGCCAATTGTTTAAATTGATGATACATACTGGGCAATTTTCGCTTGATCAACTCTTCGCCATCAGGCAATCTTTCCTTGATCCAAGCGATATCGAGAAACACCCCACCGTGAGGACTGCCTCGGCCTTCTCTGTTTTCGCGCACAATGCACCGAGCCACATGATCTCGCGTCAACAGTTCTGGTGGCCTACGCGCATTTACGTCGCCTTGGGTATAGCGCCAACCTTCCTCTTCATTATCCGCCGTTTGTGGTTTGTAAAGATCGGGGATATCGTCAAACATAAAGCGCTTGCCATCTTTGTTGCGCAGCACCCCACCCTCACCTCTTACACCTTCAGTCACCAACAACCCACGCACACTCGGTGGCCAAATCATACCCGTGGGGTGAAATTGCACAAACTCCATATCAATCAGGTCAGCACCTGCATCATAGGCCAACGAATGACCATCACCGGTATATTCCCAACTGTTACTCGTAATTTTATAGGCCCGACCAATGCCGCCCGTAGCAAGGATAACAGCTTTGGCCTTAAAAAGTTTAAAACGCCCTCGCTCCCGGTCAAAACCAAAAGCACCCACAACACGCTCACCATCTTTGAGCAAAGCAACAATTGTGTATTCCATGTAAACCTGAATACCTTGATGAATGCCATGATCTTGCAGCGTGCGAATCATCTCCAAACCTGTGCGGTCGCCCACATGTGCAAGCCGAGGATATCTATGCCCCCCAAAATTGCGTTGCAAGATGCGCCCGTCTTTTGTGCGATCAAAAAGTGCGCCCCACTCCTCGAGCTCTCTTACGCGATCTGGGGCTTCTTTGGCGTGCAGTTCTGCCATACGCCAATTGTTGACATATTGCCCACCCCGCATGGTATCGGCAAAGTGTACTTTCCAGTTGTCTCTGTCATCGACATTTGCAAGGGCAGCAGCAACCCCGCCTTCTGCCATGACAGTGTGTGCTTTGCCCAACAAACTCTTACACACCAACCCGACCGTCGCACCAGTACCAGAGGCTTCAATCGCTGCACGTAAGCCTGCGCCACCAGCCCCGATCACCAACACGTCATATTCAAATGTTTCGTATGTCGCCATTTATAAAATCCTTAAATCAGTCAAAATGCCCATAGAACACAAACGAACGTACAGATCCGTAAAACCAACCCATACCAGACTCATCCAAGCAAACAACATATGCCGGCGATTCAAACAACCGACACAGTTATAAGCTTTAAGCCGAACGGGTGAACCAGAAAGCCTATCTAACACACCCCCAACAAGATGCCGGAGCGAATGACAACCCAAAGTATAACCGCCTAAAAAGATGACGTTCAATGTCAACACAATGGTGCCAACACCTATGCCAAAAGACACATCCCCCTTAGGCGACTCAAACCACATGGCCTTCCAAGCATCATGTGCCAGAAAAACCAGAAATACGAGCGCTATATAAAGAAAATATCGATGCACATTTTGTAAGATGAGCGGGAATGAACGTTCCCCGCGATAGGCATTACGTGGCTCACCTACAGCGCACGAAATCGGGTCTGCCCAAAAGGCCTTGTAATAAGCACCCCGATAGTAATAACAGGTAAACCGAAATCCACCCGGTGCCCACAAAATGAGAAACGCTGGCGACCAAGGTAAAATTAAAGGCCACCACTCAGGTTTTGGCCCAAACCAACTGTGTGGCGTGTCACCAAAAAGCTCGGGTGAATAAAAAGGCGACAGATAGGGTCCAAATGCGTAATGCTCAGCTTGAAAGGCCGCCCAAGTGGAATAGGCAATGAATGAAGACAAACCCAAGAAGACAACAATGGGTTGGATCCACCACGCATCACTACGCATCGTCTGACCAAATCCACTTGCCTTCAAGTGTGCTTCAGATTGGGCCATCTTAAACTCCTTGCATAACTGTAATTAATGAGATCCATAAGGCATAGCAAGCCTATAAATAGGCCTACTTACAACCTATAGAACCTATGATAAATCATAATTCTTATTTTGCCTATAAGTTTTTTCACATCGTTCTTTAGGCATCGTCCCCAGCCATTACTTTATGTTATATGTACAGACACTGCAGGAGCCTCAACTTCCAAGTGCCAAAACGATGGCCTACATGTAAAGTTCAATGTTGGGAGGTATGAGTAATAAAGAAAGCGGCAGTCAGTTTATTGAAACCGATTGCCGCTTACACTTATATGGTCGGGGCGAGAGGATTCGAACCTCCGGCCTCCTGCTCCCGAAGCAGGCGCTCTACCGGGCTGAGCCACGCCCCGTTTAAATCAAAATCATGGTCAGGACTTTGGAATATACCCATTCACTCAT
>JBLHJX010000151.1:0-12349 GCA_047619225.1 Candidatus Latescibacterota bacterium | reverse complement strand
CCATCCCACCACCAATGAGCAGCGTATTAACCTTAGAAAACAAATGCTCAATCACATCTATCTTACCCGAAATTTTCGCACCCCCCATAATGGCAACAAAGGGTCTCTCTGGCTCAGCCAATGCGCCCCCCAAATAATCCAATTCTTTTTGCATCAACAATCCCGACGCACACGCAACAAAATAATGCGTCACACCTTCTGTTGACGCATGGGCTCGGTGGGCCGTGCCAAATGCATCGTTGACATACACATCGCCCAATTCTGCCAACTGCATCGCAAAACCTGGGGCATTGTCTTCTTCTTCGGCGTGAAAGCGTAAATTCTCAAGTAACACCACAGTTCCTTCAGGTGCGCTTTTCACAACGGACGCTGTCTGTGGGCCAACACAATCGGGAGCCATCACCACGTCACGGCCCAACAACAATTGCAACGCCTCTGCCACAGGCTTCAGCGACAAGTTCGGCACCACGTCTCCGTTTGGCCGCCCCAAATGCGACATCAACACAGGCCGTCCGCCCATATCTAAAATATGTCGAATCGTGGGCAATGAGGCACGTAAACGCGTGTCATCTCCTACGTGGCCATCATCTATGGGCACATTGAAATCCACGCGCGTGAGCACGCGTTTGCCCGCCAAGTTCAGATCTAAAATTGATAATTTGTCCAAAATTTCTCCAAAAAACATCTGCGTGAAAACAACAAGTCCCGCCTGCGCCATATACGCGGCCCAGGCGGGATTTGCAAATAACAATAAGGCGATGCCTTACATCTTCTCCAATTTCTTCAACAAATCAACACATCGACTGGAGTAACCCCACTCATTGTCATACCAGCCACACACTTTAACCATATTTCCGGCCATTACGGTGGTAATTAAGGAGTCAAAAATACAAGAATGGGGGTTGCCCACAATATCGGCAGAAACAATGGGGTCTTCAACATATTCTAAATAGCCCTTCAAACGCCCCCGTGCCGCACGCTTAAACGCATTGTTGACTTGCTCAACCGTCACGTTCTTTTTTAACACAGCAACAAAATCCGTAAAGGAGCCATTCGGTGTGGGAACACGCACCGACATACCGTCCAATTTGCCATTTAATTCAGGAATAACTTTGCCCACTGCACTGGCGGCACCCGTTGAAGTGGGAATCATCGATACTGCAGCCGATCTTGCACGGCGCAAGTCACTATGGGGTGCATCAATCAAACATTGGTCACCCGTATAGGAATGAATGGTTGTCATCAAACCGTGTTCAACGCCAAATGTGTCGTGCAACACGCTCACCATAGGTGCCAAACAATTGGTGGTACACGAGGCGTTAGAAATGACCTTATCGTTCTTTTGTAAAATATCATCATTAATACCCATCACCACAGTTGGCAAATCACCTTTGGCAGGAGCAGAAATGATCACTTTTTTTGCGCCCCCTTTAAGGTGCGCACCAGCCAAATCTTTATCGGCAAAGAAACCGGTCGATTCAACAACAACGTCTACACCCGCAGCCTTCCAAGGCAACGAGCTCGGGTCACGCTCAGACAACACAGCGATCTTTTTGCGCCCCACGACCAATGCATCAACCGTATTGCGCCCAACTTTTGCACCACCCGCTTGATAAGAAATGTTACCAGGGTAAGTCCCGTGCGTAGAATCATACTTGAGCAAATGTGCCAAAGTTTTGGCATCTGTCAAATCATTGACCGCAACAACGTCAACTCCGTTTTGCATTGCAGCCCGAAAAACCAAACGCCCAATGCGTCCAAAACCATTGATGCCAACTTTTAAAGCCATTTCATCCTCCAAAAAGAAAACCGCATCGACAACCTCTGCCGTATCGGAAACCACCTATCCATAAAAGACTTTTGCGATATCGTACAGACCCATATCCACTGTGCGCAACTGAGATACCGCATCTTTTAAATCTATAGCCACAATATCTGTGCCTTTCAATGCCACCATCTTGCCAAAATTACCCGCCTGAACCAAATCAATAGCCGCAATGCCAAAACGCGTGCCCAGCACACGGTCAAAAGCCGTTGGGCTTCCACCCCGCTGAACATGCCCCAACACAGTCGCACGACTTTCATACCCCGTGCGTTTTTCAATTTCGTCACTCAGCAAGTTGCCAATACCACCCAAACGCACATGTCCAAAGGCGTCTTTCTCTTGTGTTTGCAACACAAAGCTGTCATCGGCCAATTTTGCACCTTCGGCAACCACAACGATACTGAAAGTTTTCCCTCTGCTGTGGCGTTTTTTAATGGTCGCGCAAACCTCATCCAGATCAAAGGGCGTTTCTGGGATCAAAACAATGTCGGCCCCACCCGCAATACCCGCTTCAACAGCAATCCAACCGGCATGTCTGCCCATCACTTCTACGACCATAACACGATTATGGGACTCTGCAGTCGTATGCAACCGGTCAATGGCTTCCATCACAATATTAATGGCGGTGTCAAACCCAAATGTCTGGTCAGTACCAAACAAATCGTTATCAATCGTCTTAGGAACCCCCACGACCGAAAGCCCTTGCAGAGTAAGCTTGTGGGCAACACCCAACGTATCATCACCACCAATGGCAATCAGCGCATCCAACCCCATCTTTTTCATACCCTCTGCAACAGCCTCGCCTCCATTATCCCCTTCTTTGAAAGGATTGGTGCGCGAAGTGCCCAAAATGGTCCCCCCTCGGTGTAAAATACCCGACACACTTCCCAAATCCAGTGGGCGCGACAAACAATCCAACATCCCGCGCCACCCTTCTAACACACCTTCTATCTCATAATCGTAATATGTAATACCCTTGCGAACAATGCCACGAATCACGGCATTCAAACCAGGGCAATCACCACCCCCAGTTAATATGCCTACTCGCTTTGCTGCCATGAGAATCTCCCTTTGCCAAAAACCAAGTTCACCTATACGACTCATCTATCAGGTTGCAAGGTGCACCAAAACCACACCACAGATCGCCATCCCGCCCCATTTCCAAACCACCCAAAGAATTGAAATTTAACAGATTGCAAAATTAGTGTCAAGAAAATGTTATCAAACAGACACCTGAGTATAAATATGATTCATCTCTGTCCATTTTGTTAGGGGTTCTTAGTTATCTCCCTCACTTGCCAAACATTGTAAGTCATCTTCTCCCCATTTGGGCCTTGCCACGGCTGCAACCACAACTTGTTTTGCGCCTGCCAACATCAATACTTTTGCACACGCACACACGGTTGCCCCCGTTGTGACCACATCATCTACCAAAACAATCCGACGCCCCTTCACAAACTGACCTTGTCGCACCCTAAAAGCGGTATCAACATTCTGGGCGCGAGCTTGGCGATCCAGTTTGGTTTGTGAGGGTGTGTGGCGCACTCTCTTAATTACTTTTTCTCGCGTTTCGAGGCCCAATTCACCACCCAACGCACGCGCAATAACAGCACTCTGGTTATAACCACGCTCCCTTTTACGAGCCGAATGCAAAGGAACAGGCACCACAACCCAATCCGCTTGCGCGTCTAAACTTTTGGCCAGACTTTGCCCCAAAGCCCTACCAAGAAGCCGCCCCGGTAAAGTCTTACCCTGATACTTAAGCATGTGAACCAACTCACGAATGGGGTCGTTAAATTCTTTTAAAACAAATATATCAACACCATTAAGGGTCAATCCCACGCTCTTCTCAGGCGTTGCACACCCTACCATTTCTGCACAGCCAGAACAAAGGCCAGGGTTTTGAGACAACGCTGTTTTGCACAGCACACAATGTGGCGGATATAAAAACCCCAACCAAGCATATAAAACGCGAATCCACATAACATTCCCCTCCAATGTGATCCAGATCACATTCAAGTCACACCGTTCGTAGCATGTTTGTTTACTTCCACCTGCAATAAAGGATAATATAGTGACAAAACGCATCCTCATAATTGATGATGAATCAGGCTTTTGCGATGTGCTACAAGACATCCTCGAAGACGAAGGATATGAGGTCGAGGCTCCCCGACAATTGGCATCTGCGATTGGTACAGCATTGTTGGGTACCCATGATTTAATCATTCTTGATTTGCGCATGCCGGGCATTGATGGTTTAGAGATTGCACGCCTTTTTAAGCAACAACTCCTAAACACGCCCATTCTCGTCGTTTCAGGATATATTACCAAAGATGTTCCGAGCGAATTACACAACCTAGGTATCCACAATATCTTGTCCAAACCATCGGGTGTGTCTACATTGCGCCAGGCCGTTGCCACTGCACTGGCTTAAACAAGACACCTTTTTAAGTCACCCTAACTTATGCACCAAGCCTACTTGGGGCTCTTTTTTTGCCCATTTCTTATAGCCCACTTTGCTTTTCTCATCTCATTTGTTTATCTTCAGTCGTGGCAAAAAACCATATATTATCCCAGCAAATTGACCCCAGCTTTGATGATCAAAGCCAGTTTAGGAAAACACCTTTATGCAAAAAATACGGGCAATTATTTTCGACCTAGATGGCACCCTGTTCGATTTAAATCCTTTGGTTCAGGCTGCCCGCAAACGGGTCGCTACTTTTTTATATACGCACGGCTTTTTTGCCTCGCAAGGGTACGCATTTAAACGCCTCAATGCGCTCGAGCGAAAACATGGCCCCTATTATTCATCATCTCCCTATTATTTCGCTTTTTACGATATCGCCAAAGCCCTCCAAAAAGACAAACCCGATACCCTGAGCCACTTTTTTAAAAAACGCCTTAAAGATCCCGAGTTTGACCCCGTAGAAGCCTTCGTGCACGAGTTGGAGCGGGTTTATAATATAGAAGGCGTCGAAGACATAACCCCCTACCCAGATGCCCTGCAAACCCTTCGAGAGTTGCGCAACGCAGGTTATCGCCTTTTTTTGGTCACATTGGGTCGCTCCCAACGTCAGCAAAACAAAATCGACCGATTGGGCATTGCACCCTACTTTGACCGCATAATCAATGAAGGACCCCCTGCCCACGAATATTGGCTCAAAGAGCTGTGCCAAACAAACAACCTCAAACCCGAAGAAATGGCCGTCGTAGGGGACCGCACCCACGATGAGATCCGGGCAGGCAATCGTCTGGGTTTGACAACTGTGTGGCTTCGGCGTGGCCGTTTTGCCGATGAAGAACCCGCCTCAGGGGAACGCCCCGATTACGAAATCCGATTCCTAGCCCAGTTGTCAACGCTCCTACACCTTTCTCGTATGGGCAAAACCCCAGACCGGTTCCGCATAGCCGTTATTGGCGGAGGCACCGGTTTACCGACCGTATTGCGGGGTGTCAAACCCTATACAGAGAGCCCCACAGCCGTTGTTGCCGTAACCGACACAGGGGCATCTTCTGGACGCATTCGATGGAACCTGGGCGTGCAACCCCCCGGTGACATCCGCAATGCGCTCACGGCATTGGCCGACCCAGACAGTGTCTCTCAGGGCCTTTATCGCGTTTTTCATCACCGTTTTCCAAACAGTGAACAAGAATCAGGCATTTTCAAAAACGATCACATTGGCAACTTTTTGGTCGCCGCACTCACCCAACAGTTGGGCGACTTTAACGAAGCGATCCAAACAGCCAGCGAAATGCTCCATGTCAAGGGCACGATATTGCCATCGAGCCTAAGCAATGTCGATATCTGTGCCGAGCTGGAAGATGGCACCCATCGGTATACCGAATGGATGGTGAGAAAGCCCGGCAAACCACCGCTCAAACGCGCTTACCTCGTATCAAATGACAATCTGTTAACAGAACTCAATCGGAAAAACGGCCCCCTTTACAGTGTGACAGATGCAGAAACGGGTCAGGTTGAAGTTCACGCACAACCAGATCGCAAAGTGAACCTCCCCCAAAACCAAGTTCAAGCCCCCGCAAAAGCCGTTCAAGCCATCCAGGATGCCGACGTGGTCATCATTGGCCCTGGCAGCCTCTACACCAGCGTCATTACCAACTTGTTGGTTCCCGATATACAACAAGCACTGCTTAACCGCACCGATGGCAAAACCATTTACGTCTGTAACATCGTCACCCAACCAGGGCAGGCCGATAATTTCGTTGCTTCAGATCACTTGCGCGCCATTCTAAACCACTTTCCTGAAGACCAACGATATCGCGCAATCGATCATATGCTCGTGCAAGATCCACGGGTTTTTCAAACGGCCAAAAGCCGACCTTGGCGCCCGCTCTTGCGCCAATTTCAAAAAGATGGCAAAGTTTTGGTTGAAGCAGATACCAATACACTCGACGCGCTCATTCCCTGGACCCGCGCAGACTTTGTTGAAGAATTTAATTCCGAGGTGATGAGCCGGGGCGTGGGCGATTTCATCAGCCACGATTCTGCCAAGGTAGCCGATGCTATTTGTCGGATCTACTGCGGTCTGCCCGTTCCCGATTACTGGGGGCTATCCAATGAACCTCACAAAGATTAAAGGCATCCTCTTCGATCTTGATGACACGCTTTTTGATTGTACAGGACAACTCACGGGCGCTGCCCGTCAACGTGCAGCCAAGGTCATCAACGCAGAAGTGCCAGCTCTCAATGTCCCCAAATTAATCCAAGCACAAGAAACCCTGTCACAGACCTTGGGATCAGCTGGGGCTCTCAAAGACATTGGGCAACAACACGCCCTTTCCCAAACGCTCATCGATCAGGCACGCGCAGCCTACAACCTCAACCTGGTCGAAGATATCACGGCATTTCCCGATACCCTAACAACCCTTGAACAACTTGCCAAACGAGGGTACCAACTTGCACTGGTTACCTCAGGGCACCCAGCCCGACAGCGCCGCAAAGTTGAAATCCTTCACCTTACCCCCTTTTTTGATGAAAAAAACGGCACACTTGTTCTACATGACGATCGAGAAAGTGCCGATAAAACACCTTTTATCCAACAAGCAGCCAAACAAATCAACCTCCCCCATGACACCCTTCTTGCCGTGGGTGACAAACTCGACGCAGAAATCTCCGCGGCCAACACATTGGGCATGATGACGGTGCGCATGCGTCATGGCAGACAAAAAAACCGGGTGCCGCAAACCTCCGCCGAACACCCAGACATTGAAATTGACTCCCTCGCCGAACTGCTCGACCTCTTGCCTTAGAACACCGCCCATAAATCCTTTTTTGAGCTGCGTGATCCAAATCACACAACACGCCCCCTAAACAACGTATAATAGCAGTGCAATAAAAATCGGCGCAACCAAGCATCGCTGCATTGATGAATTGGAGGGCCCAAAAAGGTGTGCACCTGTCTCGGGGAGAGACATCACAGATGCACATCGAATCTGAGACCCTCCAGTTCATTTCACTCTTTACTCGGAGTTTAGACCATGACCAATATACTGGTCATCGACGACGAACCTGATATCTGTGAAATTTTGAAAACCGTTCTTGAAGGCGCAGGATATGCCGTTCGCACATCCACATCATCTAAGAACCTGCCCGAATTGCTTGAAACACCCCCAGATATCATCCTGCTCGACGTCCTCATGCCCGAGGCCAATGGTTTGGAATGTCTGCCACAGATCAAAACCCTCTGCCCAAACACCGAGGTAGTCATCATCACAGGTGTCGACGATTATCGCATCGCGGATCTATTTTATGAGGCCGGTGCGCATAGTTTTCTCACCAAACCCATTCGGCATGCCCACCTGCTTAAAACCCTTCAAAGAATCCAAGACGCCCCACCCAAAACCCAATCGCCAGAAATCGACTTTTGAGCGCACACGTTTCCCACGCACATTAAAACAAATTCGCTTCCTTCATACTCAAAAACCGTTCCCCGCCTATGATCAAGTGGTCCAGCACTTCAATGCCCATAATCTCGCCCGCTTGAACCATCCGACGCGTCAGTTCAATATCTTCCCGACTCGGTGTCACATCACCACTGGGGTGATTATGCGCCAATATGACACTGGCCGCAGCTGAGCCCACAGCAGGTGCAAAAACCTCTCTTGGATGTACTAGGCTAGCATTAAGAGACCCCACCGAAACTTCCTCCCGACAAATAACCTGATTGCGTGCATTGAGAAATAAGGCGATAAAATGCTCCTTACGGCGGTCCTTAATATCCGTAAGCATCGCTGCGCCATCTGCCGGACACGTAATGGATGCCGCAATACCCATCCCTTGATTGAGACCCCGTTTGGCCAGTTCAAACCCCGCCACCAAACCAGCTGCCTTTGCGCGACCAATACCCTTTATTTGAGTTAATTCCTCAAACCCCAACCCCATCAACTGTGCAATCGGATATTTTTGAAAAATACCCTGGGATACATCCAACACGTTGCGGCCTTCATACCCCGTGCGTAACAAAACTGCCAGCAACTCTTCATCTCGCAAAGCCTCAGCCCCCAACCGCTCTAACTTTTCACGAGGCAAATCCACATCCGCCACCCCAGCAATAACACCCCGCCGTAAAATACCATTCATAAACACCTCCTTTAAGTTTGCACTCACAGAAGGCAAAATGCGTTCCAGAAACCAGAACAAGGCATAAACAGTTATAAAACAAATACATTACACAAAAAATGCGCCCCATATAAAAAATGTGGTGTGAACACTTCGTTCACACCACAGACAGAACTTGCCATAACCTAAAAAAACCCCCGACGACGCATCATCGGGAGTTTAAAATTAACTGTTTCATCAGCGCCTCATTGCGCACTCATGACTCTTCTTACCTCGCCAATTCAAACCGCCGTGCAACATCCTGAACCATGGCCACCAATACTTTATCATCAAGCCGTTCCCGATAGTTTGGGTTCACATACAGATACTGAATACTGCCATTGGGTGCCAAAACAAAAATGGAAGGCACGGGCAATGCTCGGTTCCCTTTTTTAAAAGCCACCCCAAACGCTTTGGCCGCTTCAAAGTCTACATCTGACAACAACGGGAACGTCAGCTTAACTGTGTCACGCATCTCAACCAGCTTATCCACTGGATCAGGCGAAATACCCACCAATTGCAAACCACTTTTGTCAATTTCAGAAACAATCTTTTGCAGTTGACCCAACTGCCGGCGACAATGCGGTCACCAATGCCCCCGATAAAAAACCACCACAAGGGGTTTCTTCGCATTCTCAGCATTCAAATCAAACAACATATCATCTGCTGTCTTAAGCGCCAATGTCGGTAACTCACGCCCCACCAACAGAGGATGTACTTGCTCAGGTGCCGGGGCAAATCCCTCTTCAGCTGTCGCTGTGCCTACCAACAACACCAAAGCCAAAACCATCATGAACCATCTCACTTTTATCACTGCACGATCTCCTTACCGGCTGTTTTTGGTAGAACCACCGTAAAAGTCGTCCCCTCAGACTCCGAAGATGCCGCCCAAATCTGCCCGCCATGCCCCTCAGTAAATAACCGAGCAATGGTCGTCCCCAAACCCGTTCCCTTGTTATTGCGCTTGGTCGTATTAAACTTCTCAAAAATGGTATTCACTCGGTCTTCTGGAATAGGGTCTCCCCCATTGTGTACGGAAATCTGAACAGAATCACCCAAATCTTCAAATCGAACCGTCACCTCGCCCGCATCGTGCTCCAACGCGTTCTTGACCAAATTGGAAACCACACGTTGTAATTTTTGCGGATCGTGCGAAATGGCCAACGTGTCGGCCTCAGCCTGCCCAACCCAAATAAATTTTGCACGCCCCAGCGCCCCAGCATCTTCTTCTCCCACACCCAAAACAGCATCTTGGATAGCATCTTGAACCGTCTGAATCACATCCACATCAAAACGGTGCAACACAATCTCACCATTTTCATATTGTGAAACTTCACGCGTCAAATCCAATAACCGCTCTAACCGCTTACCACCTTGATAGATCGCATCCAAATACTTCATCATCTTTGGGTTTTCTTGCACCTCGGCATAATCTTCTATCAAAATTTGCGAAAAAGCCAAAATAGGGGTTAAAGGACTTCGCAGCTCATGCCGAATAAATGCATCCCACTCATTTCGCAATTCTTGCATGCGCTGCTCTAAAGCCTTACGCTCAGAAATATCTATGGCAGACTCAATAAAGATACTGTCGTCACCCCGAGCAAGAATGCGAATATGCGTTTCAACAAAGAGTTTCCGACCATCATTGCCCAACAACGTCATTTCCCGCCCGCTTAACGCTTCACCACCGGCCTCATCAATCTCTTGCCTTACCGTATCCCACGGTACATCGTGCACAAAATCGAAGCCCCCACTCACAAGCTCGCCATGCCCATACCCCGTTAAATCGCAAGCCCGTCGATTCACTTGGAATATTTCTCCAGATTCGGGATCTCCAATAAACACAGCATCGGCAATGCTCTCAAATAAATTGCGGTATTCCTGCTCCAACCCCTTAATCTCACGCAAGTCTCGTAAACGCAATAAAAAGGAAGATGTATCCCCAACCGTCTCACGAACATCAAGCATCATCGGCAACGTACGCCCGTGTGCGCCCACGACACCGATCTCAACCTCTGGCATGCTGGTGCCCTCAGCAGCCCCCGCCAGCATCACATCAAAACTGCCCCGGTGTACTTCTGGCAGCAAATCTTGAAACCGTGCATTGGTATCAGGTGCATGGCCGAAAACATCTGTGAACCGAGAATTGGCAATCTGAATCGTACCATGTGTGTCAATTTGCAAAATGACATCGGGAACGGCATCAAATAGCGAACGGTATAATGAATCATCAGGAGCCATAGTTTACACTCATCATAAATACAATTGGGCCAATGCGCCTTGTAAATACGCAAACGCTTCTTCAGGGGAATCAACAAATTGAAACAAATCCAAATCATCGGGGCTAATAACCCCCCATTTGGTCAATGCATCAAAATTAATCACTTCGTTCCAAAACTCAGATCCGTAAATGATCATAGGAATCTTCTTCTCTACTTTACGGGTTTGCAACAAGGTTAAAACTTCCATAAATTCATCTAATGTGCCAAACCCGCCCGGAAAAACAACAACCGCTTTTGCCAAATAAAGAAACCAAAGCTTGCGCATAAAAAAGTAATGAAATTCAAAGTTCAGTTCTTTGGTAATATAGGGGTTGTGGTGCTGTTCAAATGGCAAACTGATATTCAGCCCAATTGAGGGTCCACCAGCCTTTGCCGCCCCCTTATTGGCGGCCTCCATAATGCCAGGCCCCCCCCCCGAACTAATCACAAACCGCCGCCCCCCCGTTAACCCTTGTGACCAAGTGGTCATCAGGCGCGCAAGTTCAACGGCATCTTCATAATATTTAGACAACTTAAGTCCAGCCGTTGCCTGGGCCATTTCTTGTTTCAACCGTGCCGTTTTTCGCTTGGCATTATCCATTTCATTTTGAACTTTACGCAAGCGCTGTCGAGCCTTATGCCGGGAGGCTATGCGGGCCGAACCAAAAAACACGACCGTATCTTGCACACCCATCTTTTGAAAACGATCTTGGGGCTCAAGATATTCGGCCAAAATACGCAAACTGCGGGCATCCGCGCTATTAAGGAAGTCCAAATTTTTATAGGCCTTTTGTGGCCAATCATCTTGTTTAGACATAATTCAAACCTATTATGTAAGAGGAACACTATCGGAGTCGATTATACCCCGATCCAGATACTGTGTCAACACCTTTCTCAGGAACCTAACCTATTGGATTTCTGCTTTCTTCAAAGACAAAAAAGTGCTACCATATACCCCATCAAAAAAGAGAAACCAAACATCTCAACAATAACACATTTCCCAAAACAGGTTCAGTGACAACACTCTCGGTAGATCACACCCATCGAACTGCGTCGTAATGACGCAAGTTATTATCTATGCAACCCTCGGGCTGTGCGGTGTTTATGTGCTCCTCATCCTGTTATTCATCGCAGGCCTCTTTCGTTTGGCCAAACACCAAAACCACACACAGCCCATCGTTACCGTTATCATCCCCGCCAGAAACGAAGAAAACAACATCCAAGCCTGCCTAAACGCACTTGCCTGTCAAACGTACCCCCGGAATAAAACCCAGATCATTCTCGTCAACGACCATTCAACAGACAACACCGTAGAACAAGCCCAAACCAGTACCCTTGACAATTTAAAAATTATCTCCGTAGACCAACAAGACCACCTCTGCCCAAAAAAAAATGCCATTCACCAAGGCATTATGGCAAGCCACGGAGAAATTATACTCACAACAGATGCCGATTGCCGTCCAGAACCCGAATGGATCACCCACACCGTAAAATGCTTCATCCCCCAAATAGGCATGGTTATGGGCTATGCCCCACTGCACGCAGCACCCGGCCTGCTAAACCCACTTCTGCGTCTCCAAAGCTTGGTGGTAGCTGCCCTATCTGCTGGCAGCGCAGGCATGGGGTTTCCCCTCACATGCTCAGGGC
>JBLHJX010000150.1:0-12414 GCA_047619225.1 Candidatus Latescibacterota bacterium | reverse complement strand
TTCGCTACAACGTCTTGCGCTGGACATCGTCCCCTCAACCCCCCTTTGGTGGATATGGTCCCAGCTTTGTCAACCCGCGCACAGGTGAAATTATCGGTGCCGATGTCATGCTCGAATTTTCTTTCATCACCAATCGCTTGGCTCAGGGTGATCTTTTTGAAACAGCTGCACTCAATTTGGAAGAACCTCTGGAAACACAAGACCCCTTAATGTGTTCTTTGGGGCATTCGCTCCACGAGTCCAGCCTATTTGGTGTACAGGCTTTGCGTGTATCTGGTGCATCCAAATTGAAAGTTGAAGACCTGCTCAAAGACAGTCTCCACTATCTCATTCTCCACGAAATAGGCCACACGCTGGGCCTCAATCACAACATGAAAGCCAGCCAAATGCAAAGCCTCGAAGACCTCCACAACAAATCACTTACGTCCAAAATAGGGCTTACGGGCTCCGTCATGGATTATCCCTCGATCAACTTTGCGCTGCCCAATCAAAAACAGGGTGAATATTATACCACACGCCCGGGTCCCTATGACTTGTGGGCTATCGAATTTGGATATTCACCTACCGCCAAAAACGACAAAGCAGAACAAGATCGTCTTGAAAAAATGCTTGCACGCTCAACCGAACCCGAATTGATGTTTGGCAATGACGCCGACGATATGCGTTCACCTAACAGAGGCATTGATCCTCGGGTGATGATTTATGACCTCAGCAACGACGCCATTGGTCAAGCCATTGGCCGCATAGAACTCGTAAACAGCGTCATGAATCAGGTTCAAAGCAAATACAACACACAAGGCAATACCTATCAAGAGCTTCAAGATGCTTACCTCATTTTAACAGGCCAGCAACGGATCGCAGGCACCATCATCTCACGCTATATCGGTGGCATTTACGTCGATCGCGCCGTCATCGGACAACCCGGTGCAACACAGCCTTTCACGCCCGTTGCACTTGCCGATCAAAAACGCGCCATGGATGCCCTCTCCAAATACATCTTTGCGCCCAATGCTTATGACACCCCCAATGGCCTCTATAACCACTTGCAACAACAACGAAGAGGTTTCTCCAACACCGACGATCCTAAAATTCACGATCGCATTCTCAACATCCACAGATCAATACTCGGCTATTTGTTACACCATAGAGTTCAAAAACGCATCGTTGATTCTGCCCTTTACGGCAACCAATACACCTTATCTGACCTGATGGCCGACCTCACCGATGCTGTCTTTAAATCAGACATCGAAAGCACCGTCAATTCTTTTCGACAAAATCTTCAGGTCGAATACGTTCAACAGTTGTCAAAAATTATCACGCCAGACAATGACCACGGTTATCCTTCACGTGCGGTTGCACTCCACACCCTTAGCAACATTCAAACCCTGTTCAAAAACAAAACAACAACCGATGCGAGCACCCAAGCCCACACCGGTTATCTCCTGCACTTGATCGAACAAGCCACAGACGACGACTAAATCCCCAGCTTCCTAAAAGAACACTTTTATGTCCCTCTCATCCAGAATAACACACACACACATCCTCATTGCGATTCTCGCACTCGCATTGGGCATTCGCCTGATCTATCTCTACCAGATCAGCGACTCGCCCTTACTAGAAGTCCTCCTCATTGACTCACACTACTACGACCAAACGGGGCAAATTGTCGCCACTGGGCAGGGCACAGAAGAACGCATCTTCTTCATGAACCCTTATTACACCTACTATCTCGCACTCATCTATACACTCATCGGTCACAGTTGGATCGCGGCCTTGCTCCCACAAGCTGTCACAGGCACCATCAGTTGTGCGCTCATCTACGGCATCGGTCGCCTTCTCATCTCACCAACCGTTGGCCTTATCGCTGCTGCATTAGCTGCCCTCTACGGCACATTCGTTTTTTATGACGGTGCACTCTTAACCGCCAACCCCATTGTCTTCTACAACCTCATCGGTCTGTATTGTTTGCTCCTCTGGAAAGAAAAACAAAAATCAGCCTACCTCATCGCCTCAGGTTTAGCCCTTGGGCTCTCCACCACAGGCCGCGGTCTCATCCTCATGTTTGTTGTGCTTCTTCCCCTCTGGTTTTATCTCCAAAACCAACACTATCGAACCATTCTCACCAACTGGGTTTACGTCCTCATCGGTGTATTCTGCATTCTCGTGCCCGTTGGTCTACGCAACTGGTCTATCGGCGGAGAATTTGCAATGACGCCCTCAGGCACAGGTATGGCCTTCTATGTGGGCAATCACCCAGGCGCGACAGGCATTTACAAAAATGCCGACTTCCTCACCAGCGCAGAACCCCAACACGAATTTGACGACTACTATAAAGAAGCGCAAAAACGTGCCGGCAAACCCCTTACCCACGATGAAGCCGCATCTTTTTGGATATCCGAAGGGTTTCGCTACATCTTCTCAAACCCCAAAGATTATATCAAACTCCAAATTCAAAAAATCTACCTCTTCTGGAATCGCACAGAAGCCCCCAACAACCTCAGTTATTATTTTGCCCATGACTTTGCGCCCATTTTACATTTTCTCATCATCGGTTGGGGCATCATCGCACCCTTAGGCATTGTCGGTCTTTACCAATTGGCACGAACCCGTCCCCCTTACCTGCTCTACTTTTATCTCGGTGCGTATCTATCCGCCTGTTTCATCTTCTTTGTCACCGCCGAATATCGCCTACCCATTGCACCTGTCTTAATGCTCGGTGCTGCTTATCTTATTTCTATTTGGTACACACAATGGAAAGCAGGCAACAAAACACACATCATCAAACCTGCCCTCATTGCCCTTCTCCTCGCCATTCCCATCAACTACCAAACCACCTTTGCACAAAGCCTCACACGAAAACGTATCGACTACTTTAACTTTGGCAACTTGTATTCACGCGCAGACAACCTGCAAAAAGCCGAATATATGTATCGCAAAACACTCGCCATAGATCCCACGTTTTCAGCAGCACACCGTGCCTTGGCCGAGCTGTATCAAAAACAAGGCAACATTCAAGCAATGGTCACCGAAAACCGCCAAGTGCAACTGCTCGAAGGCGGCCTCAATACCTCTACCGATCCGCTCCAGAAAGCACTCGAAGCCTTTTCAAATCACCAATACGAAACCGCACTCAAACATTTTCAAACCGCCACCCAAAACGGCACCGCACGCCCCGAGCACCTCAACAACATTGGCCTGTGCCATTATCGCCTCAATCAATATCAACAAGCCGAACAAGCCTATCAAAAAGCCCTTGGGCAACAGCCCGAATACGCCCGTGCACACTTTAATCTCGCACTTCTTTATATGAAAACCAATCGCTTATCCGAGGCAGAGTCCGCTCTCAAACAAACCCTCTCACTTGAACCCAACAACCACAAAGCACGGTATCGCTTGGCCGAATTATACATCCAAACGAATCACCCTCAAGAAGCCCTCACACTTTGGCAAATGATGTTACAAACATTTCCAAAGGATCAAACCTTAATAAACAAAGTCGATTCTCTTCAACAGCATCTAACAAAGCCCTAACTATGGACGAACTCCTCTCAGACATTTACCAACGCAGATTGGGTAACGACACCGACTTTCGGCAACGTATGTACAAAGTCCTCTGCCAAAACGTCTTCCAAAAATATATTCCCAAAAATGCAACGGTGCTCGACTTAGCGGCAGGTTATTGCGAGTTTATCAACAACATCCAAGCCGCAAATAAAATCGCTGTCGACCTCAACCCAGACACGCAACAACACGCCGCACCCCATGTCAAAACCATTATCACCCGCACCACCGATTTAAGTGCCATAAATGACAACACCATCGACGCTGCTTTCACCAGTAACTTTTTTGAACACTTAAGCAAACCCGACATTGTGCAAACCATCCAAGAAACCCATCGCGTATTAAAACCCAATGGTCGTTTTCTCATTCTACAACCCAACATCCGCTACTGCTCTAAAGACTATTGGATGTTCTTTGATCACATCACCCCCATCGATCACGACAGCCTCTCTGAAGTGCTCGAAATCCACAACTTCAAAATTGACCTCTGCATCCCCCGCTTTCTCCCTTACTCCACCAAAGGGCGATTGCCCAATTCCATTTGGCTTCTCAAACTCTATCTGCGCCTGCCCTTGGTCAAACGCATCTTTGGCAAACAACTCTTCATCTGTGCACGCAAAGTAGCATCGCCGGAAAAACGATCATGAAACTCTCGGTGCTCATTCCAGTTCACAACGAAGCAGCCTGCATTGAAACCACACTGCAAGCCTTATCTACCCACCTCAAAAACGAATCCATTCCTTACGAAATCATCGTCGTCAACGACAACAGCACAGACGATACCCACAACGTGCTCAAAACCATCGCCCAAACAAATACGCTCATCCACATCGTAGATCGCACCCCACCCAATGGTTTTGGCTTGGCCATTCGCGAGGGCCTCAACCACATCACGGGGGATGTGGTTGCCATTGTCATGGGCGACGGCTCCGACGATCCATTAGACGTCGTCGCTTCATATCACGCGATCAATCAAGGATACGATTGTGTCTTTGGCTCGCGCTTTATCAAAGACGGCCACGTCACCGAATACCCCATTCACAAACTCTTGCTCAACCGCTTGGCCAACCTTTTCATTCGCATTCTCTTTGGCCTGCGCCACAACGACATCACCAACGCCTTTAAAACGTACCGCACGCACGTCATTCAAGGATGCCAACCGCTTTTGGCCCACCACTTCAACATCACGGTTGAACTTCCCCTCAAAGCCATTGTGCGCGGTTATACCTATACCACCATTCCCATTCGCTGGCGCAACCGCCAAACCGGCATCTCCAAACTCAAAATTCGTGAAATGGGCAGTCGATACCTCTTCATCATCCTCTACATCTTCTTAGAAAAATGGCTCTCCAAAGGAGATTATCACAAACAATCACCCCACAATATGAACGACACAGAAACCTAACCCGCCACCCAGTTGAAGCCGATGCCATCTGCGAAAACTAACCCATTATAAGCCAAAGTAAACGCCTCCCACCAAATACAGGTATCTGAACAAAAAATCATCTTTTTTTAAAAAAAATTCACCCACATCAAAAAACGTGGCCCAAAATCCCGTCCATGTATAACTATTTGTCTCCGAGACACTTAGCGCAAAAGGATGAAACGCCATACTAAAGCTTCGTTTGTGATCGTTCATGAAAATTAATTAGAAAAACTAATTATAAGAATCACTTACCCTTGACTTTAGATTCGAGATGCCTATATTTGGTGACATAGAGCAGGTGTTAAACCTGTTGGTTGTTACGCAGTAAAAACCGATATAAGAAGGGAGGCCCTATGTCGCCGCGTCCTGATAATTAAAGACCTGTATTTCGACTACCAAAATAGGTGACATAAGATTTAAAAAAACTGAAAGGAGAACACAGATTGCCACGCCCTGATACTTAAAAACCTGTATTTCGACTACCAAAATAGGTGACATAAGATTTAAAAAAACTGAAAGGAGAACACAGATTGCCGCGTCCAGACACGTAGTATCGTATAGTCCTAAAGCGTCAAAGACTCGGTAACCATATACGCAGCGTCCAAAATCTGAATATTCACGCACCCTGCTACGAAATGAAAATGGGTCATACATTAAAACCCAAACAAATACTTGTTCGCATCGTAGCATCAAAGGCGCATCAACAGAAGAGACAGATTAGGGTAGGCTGCAAAAGGGATTTAGGAGGAGGACAATGCCACCTGATTGTTTATAGCGGCTTCATCAGCAGAGACTGGTGGGGCCGCACATTTTTTTATTAAGGAGAAACCGTTGAAAGTACCCGCAATGAAAAAAATAAAATATCCCCGTTGAGTACACCTTACCCAACGGGGATTGTTGTTTTTTTACCCACCTGCGTCATTCTCGCCACAGAAAATACTTATCTACGCATCAAAAACCCTTCCAAATCAACACCGACACATTGGCACACAACTTGCAATCCTAAAATCTGTGAAACAGCAAATAGGGTATCATCGCCACTCGAACTCAGCCTTGGTGTTCAACCCATTGGCAAACGCATCAAATCCAACACTTGGATCGGACACCATAAAAGTCACGAAACAAGCTATTCAAGCAACAAATCATAAAATAAGCTTACGAAAAACATTTTTACTAAAAAATAAAAGCGTGAACCATTGCCCACGCTTTTATCGTTTATACTTTCGTCTTTTGACTTTGTTTAACGCTTACTATTCTTCTCTGCTTTTTCCCGACTGTTGTGATCCAGCACGCGCTTTCGCAGGCGTAAAGCACCCGGTGTCACTTCTAATAATTCATCGGAACCCAAATAATCAATCGCATCATCAAGCGACATATTCCGAGGAGCCCGCATTGTCTCTGTCACATCTTTGGTGCTCGCTCGATGGTTTGTAATGTGTTTGGCTTTGCACACATTCACCACCAAATCATCATCTCGAATATGTTGCCCCACCACTTGTCCCAAATACACCTCATCCGTGGGTTTAACAAAAAATGTTCCCCGTTGCTCCAATGATTGCAAAGCATAAGGGGTTATCGAACCCGTCTCTAATGAAACCATGGATCCGTGGGGTTGCGCATCAATTTCGCCGGTATGTTTTTCATAAGAATGAAACAAGGTGTGATACACACCCGTACCTCGCGTAGAGGTCAAAAAGGGTTGCCGAAACCCAAGCATACCCCGTGTGGGCACAAAATATGTATTGTACACCGTGCCATCTTCACCGTAGCGAGTCTCTTGCAACCGAGCTTTGCGCTTGCCCATCATTTCACTAATGGCACCCAAGTAATCGCTCGGAATTTCCAAAAACACCTCATCAATGGGTTCTTCCAACCCATTTTCACCCTCTCGAAAAATCACCTCGGGCTGGCTCACCGAAAATTCATAGCCCTCACGCCGCATCGTTTCAATCAAAATGGCCAAGTGCAATTCACCCCGCCCAGACACCAAAAATTCACTCGCACGATCCGTATCTGCAACCCGCAAAGCCACATTGCTTTCCAATTCGCGATCAAAACGTGCGCGCAACTGTCGGCTCGTCATAAACTTGCCCGATCGCCCCGAAAACGGGCTGTCATTCACCGCAAACGTCATTCGCACGGTAGGTTCTTCTATCCGAATTGGCGGCAAAGGGCGCGGATCATCTAAATCTGTAATGGTATCGCCAATGCCCACATCCAAAATACCTGAAATGGCAACAATATTGCCCGCGTGAACCGAGGGTTGTGCATTGCGTTTCAAATCTCGAAACGTGAAAACCTCAGAAATTTTACTACGCACCATTTGGCCATCGGCCCGACAGTGCGCCACGACCTGTCCGGCTTTTAGAGACCCACTTCTCAACCTGCCCACAGCAATTTTACCCACATAATTGCTGTATTCCAATGTGGTCACCAACAACTGTGGTGGCCCATCCAAATCAACCTCGGGCGGTGGTATTGCCTCTAAAATCGTATCAAACAAGGGGCGCAGATCATCCTGCATATCATTGGGATCCAAACCTGCACGCCCTTCTATGGCAATGGCATAGACCACCGGAAAGTCGGCCTGCTCATCTGTGGCACCCAAATCGATAAACAGATCAAATGTCTCATTGACAACCGCATCAAGGCGCGAGGCAGGTCGGTCGATTTTATTGACCACCACAATGGGCTTTAAACCTTGTTTCAAGGCGTGGCGAAGCACAAATCGGGTTTGAGGCATTGGGCCTTCCACAGCATCCACAAGCAGCAATACCCCATCTACCATATTCAAAATGCGCTCGACTTCAGAACCAAAATCGGCGTGCCCCGGTGTGTCTACAATGTTAATGGTCACACCTTCATATTCAACCCCGGTGTTTTTGGCCAAAATCGTAATGCCGCGTTCACGCTCCAAATCATTGGAATCCAACACCCGCTCTTGCACTTCTTCATGCTCACTAAACACCTTTGTTTGCTTCAACATCCCATCCACCAACGTCGTCTTACCGTGGTCAACGTGCGCAATAATTGCAATGTTTCGAATGCTCGGTTGTATATCAGCCATTAAAACTCCAAAAAGAGGGGAGGAAACGTAGGCGTCCAGTCACATGGCAGTATAAAGTGGCACTTCTGCCATTTGCCTTCTGCCATCTCGCCGCCAGTATGGAAATACCCAGCCAAATGTGGCCTTGGGCAATCCGATTTAGCACAAAAACATACCAGAAATGGGCTTTTTATGCCAGTACAAAGAAAAAGTTAGGCTTTTACGACCCCTTAGATCTGCTTGCGTCTGATGACAAACCGCGCTATTTTGGAAACACGCGAACAATGGAACATCAAAACGTATTTAAGGAGAACAGTTATGAAACCTTCGTGGATGACATACGGCGTGTTAAAAGATTTATCGCGACAAGACCTATTAGACGTATTAAAAGACAACGGGTTTGAAGGCGTAGAATTCCGAACAGACGCCAACCAAGGGCACAAGGTAGAGGCCGATATTGACGCTGAAACACGCAAACAAGTCGTTGCCGATTGCCAAACCGCAGGCATCAAAATCATCAGCATTGCAACAGGCAACCGCTACCACGACACAGATCCAGCCGATGTACAAAAACATATCGCAGAAACAAAAATACGAATGGACCTCGCCGCCGATTTGGG
The DNA here is from genome assembly GCA_047619225.1 of Candidatus Latescibacterota bacterium. Taxonomy (GTDB): domain Bacteria; phylum Latescibacterota; class UBA2968; order UBA2968; family UBA2968; genus JABIFK01. Next base: position 3,761 of record JBLHJX010000150.1, on the reverse strand, counting down.
CGCACCTCGCGTACGTGTTTTTGGCAACAACTTTCCCAAAGACGTGCCCAAAGAAAAAACCATTTCTCAAGTGGCCGAAGCCCTGCGCGAATTGTGTGAATACGGCACCGCACGAAATGTAAAACCAAGCTTAGAATTGCACGGCGAATTTAACTGGCAAGATTGCTACGAGGTCGCCAAGCTGGTTGACCACGACAACTTTGGCCTCATATGGAATTCCACTTCTCACGATATTGTAGACGGCTCCGTAGAAAAAGCCCTCGACACCGTTTTACCCTGGCTCGATCACGTTCATATGCACGACCTCGCAGGCAGCGGCTATCCCTATCGCGACCTCTTCCGCCTGCTCGCCCAAAAAGGCTACGATGGTTATATGTCTGCCGAAGCCGAACGAAAACCCGATCGCCCAGCCGGTGACCTACCCATGTTCGTCGCCTACTACGCCGATCTCTTCCGCGCCTATCGCGATTTGGCACGTCAATAATTATCCGCACAAAAAACGAAAAGGCCGTGAGCTCTTGCTCACGGCCTTTTTTAGTTGAAAAACTTCTCACCTTCCTACTCAGATTCCGTCTGTTGCATTAAAATTGAAACAATATCCAATCAAGACGATCTGCCACTATTTATGATACCCCTAAAAAAGAAGCAGGAGGAAAGCAAGCTTTCCTCCTGTTTTTGTTTCAATAGATTCACGACGATCAATTGCCCTCTTTCAATCTGCTGATCTGCCGTTGAATCCCTCGATTCTCCGGCTCAATTTCCAATGCTTTTTCTAAACTCTCCAAAGCCAACTTGTTATCGCCCTTACTTCTATAAACTCTCGAAATTTGACTATACGTCAAAGCAGACTTCGGAAAGTACTCCAGGTTCAATTGGCAAATACGCAAAGCGGCTTCTTCATTGCCCTCTGCTTGTTGCAAACTTCTCACACAACACATCCGTTACCACGACCAACACCTTCTTGATTGTTTCCTTCACCCATTCACCTTATCATGAAAAATACAACCTATTCCTTTTCTAAAAAGAAAATCACCTCAAACCAAAATACAAAATCATCCTACTACCCGAAAGCCCTATTTCAATGTAAAATGAAACCCCTCCAAACTCAAATCCCACCTCCTGGTGGCAGGGGCCGTTGTGCAGTTGGTGTGGCGGTGTTGGGTGTGTGCGGAAGGGGCGTATGGCATACGCGGAAGGGCGGGAACTGCGCGGGCCGGTAAGGGTGGTTTCCGCCCGTAAAAACACTGAACCTCATTAAAAGCCCCACGCAGTGGCACCCTTCTTTTGCCTACTTTTCTTGTGGTGTTACAAGAAAAGTAGGTCGCCGAAGGCAACACAAACAAAAAACATAATCCATCTTTTATTGTTCTCCCCCAAAACCCATCCTAAAAGGACCCACCATGAACCCCCTCCACCCCAACAAAACCTGCGAACTCCACGTCCACCCCGGCGGCTGCCTCACCGCCCAAGACCTCCTCGAACTCGGCCGTGACATCTACAAAAACGTCGACTGGACCCTCTTCACCGACGCCTACGAAAAAGCCTACGGCATAAACCCAGACCCCATCACCCTCTACCAAAACGCCCTCGCCGACCCAACCCAAGGTTTCGACAATTTCAAAAACCACTTCATCTACACCCAAAAAGACGGCGGCGACTTCGGCCGCTTCCAAGCCAAATTCAACCTCATCATCTGCCTCCTAAGACACCCAGCCCCCCACCAAGACATGATCACAAAATCAATCCAAATGACCGTCGATCAACACATCAAAGAAGGTATCAACTTCATCGAATACCGCTGCGGAGGCGGCGAGCAAACACACGACCAATTTATCTCCATGCACCACAAATATGCAACCACCCTCAAAAACGCCTCCCAAAACGGCATCACCGCCCGCTACATCATCAGCCTCCGTCGCTCAGCCGCCGAACAAGACTACGAATGGGTACAAGAACTCCTAACCGAAAACCCCAACCTCATCTCCACCATCATCGGCATAGACTTCTCCCACTTCGAAGAAGGCTTCCCCCCCAAAGACAAACGCACCTTCTTCGAACGCGTCCACCAAGACAACCAAAAAAATCCCCAACGCGCCCTCGACATCGTCTACCACGTCGGCGAAAGCTACTTCGATAAATCTCTCGAAAGCGCCATCCGCTGGTGCCACGAAATCGCCGAAATGGGCGTCAAACGCCTCGGCCACGCCACGGCCCTGGGCCTCCCCTCAGAAATCGCCATCACCCGACGCCCCAACGCCCACGTCCAAGAACTGGTCAGCGAACGCCTCGACCAAATCACCTACGACCTCACCCACGCAACCCAACTCATCGCCCACGGCATCACCATCGACACAAACACCCTACAAGCCGAACAACAAACCCTAAAAAATAAAGCGCCCGATGAACACATCGAACGCCCCTACAATATCCAACGCCTCCAAGACATCCAAAAACGCCAACAATTCGTTTTAAACCACCTCACCCAACTCAGCACCGTCATCGAAACCTGTCCCACCTCCAATCTCCGTATCGGCGGCGTGCCCAATCCCGCTCATCACCCCATTCACACCTTCCTCAAATCCAATGTCAACCTCGTCATTTCCGCTGACGACCCAGGCATCTTCGACAACTCCCTCGCCAACGAAATCGACTGGGTCCTCACCCATACCGACTGGACAGAAAAAGACCTCGCTCAACGCCTCGGTGATCCCCGTAGATTTCAACTCGGCACCCTACGCCCAAGGTAACACAAATCTTACGAGCGAACCTTCCGAAGATACCCCGGGCTAATGCCAAACTGACGCCGGAAAGCACGTGCAAAACTCTGAGCCGACGCAAACCCAACTTGCTCTGCAATAAGATCAAGGGACGCATTTGAGTTACTCAGCATCTCCTTGGCCCGAATCATACGCCACTGACTCAAATACTGTATCGGTCCCATACCAATTGTAGTATTGAATTGGCGCACCAAGCTCGAACGCGACACACCCACCTTTTGAGCAAGCATATCAATCGTCCAAGGTTCTTGAATATCATTGTGCAAATGTGCCAGAGCTTGACTCAGGCGTGGATCTTTCAGTGCAGCAAAGAACCCAACAGGTTTTTGGTCGGCAGTATACGTCTTGATAATTTCAATGAACAACGCCTCAGTGAGGCGATCCATCACCGCGCTTGGTTTTGACCCCACTTCATCCGCCATTGCATCAATGGTCTCAGCAATCCGCCACAAAGCAGAGGAGGCATTGATTTTAGACAGATGCAACACTTTGGGAAACGAATGAAGAATGGGATGATTAACAGTGGCGTCAAAACGCATCAGCCCACAAATGAGCTTATTGGTTTTGAGTCCCTCTTGGAAAAGAGGCACACCTTGTAAACAAGCTTCACCGGCTTTTTCAGAAGGTATAAGATCACGTCCTTTGCGATCGGCAATCCAATGTTCCTCTCCCTGTCCAAGCATCGCAATTTCCATCTCTTCAACCTGCACAACTTCTTCTTGCCCCGAAATACCAATGACACAGCCTCCCTTGATGGAGACGTGAAAACGAGGAAACGCGACACGCGCCAATTGCATACCCCACGGAGGTGCCATCTCTGAACGAAAGAAAATCGTCCCCCGCAGATGCAAATTGGCAAATATCTCTTCCACGGTGTTTGAATAAATCAAATTGAGTTGATCAGTCATGTTTTTGAACCTATGAGACCTTTAAACGCAACTGGCTTTAATGTACTTTAGCTAAAGTCAGGCAAACCCCTGAGTT
>JBLHJX010000149.1:0-12464 GCA_047619225.1 Candidatus Latescibacterota bacterium | reverse complement strand
GGTGCCATATGCACCTAAGAGAACGCGATGGAAGGAGCCCTTATTTGGCACGTGTGCGCGAACGATAGATATTGTGTATCCTTGGGCTCTTAATTTTTTGGCTTCTCGATTGGCTGAGGCTTCAATGGAGTGAGAAGAAATATGCAGGGCATATTTTGCTTTGGCGTTCGATCTCTTATTTTGATGGGTGGTTTGACGTATTTCGCGCACAGGGGTGTTGGTGTGTGTTTTGGGGGACCGAATCGGCTGTTCAGGTACCGAGGCCGTAACAGTTGCGCCTGTTTTCGCAATCAAAGCTGTTTGTTTGTTGGGTTGGGGAGAGGCCTGGTGTGAGTTCGTTGGCTCCTGGGTGGATGTTTTTTCTTCTTTTGGTTCGGGAGCTGCTTCTGGTGTAGCTTCTGGTGTAGCTTCTGGTGTAGCTTCTGGTGTAGCTTCTGGTGTAGCTTCTGGTGTTGTTGCTGGTGTAGCTTCTGGTGTAGCTTCTGGTGTTGTTGCTGGGGTTTCGATCAGAGGTGATTTGGCAACAGGTTGTCCTGGGCGCAAATAACCCGTTTGCCATAGAATTCCAGCGATGAGAAAACCGGTTAAGAAAACCCAGAAGCTGATGCTTAGGATTTTTGCTGTGATGTCAGGTTCTTGGTCTTCGTCAAGTTCTTCATTGTTCAAGAATCGGTCAATGGGCAACCGTTCTTTGATCATTTCAATATAGGGTACCACCTGTGCTTTGGTATCTTTCCAACTTTGCTCCATTTGTCTCTTGGTGCGCTTGTAGAAACGGATAAGAGCTGGGCCACTTTCGTCTTCAGAGTGGGTGCCATAGGTGTAATAGGAATAGTAACGGAGATCTTTGAAATCTTCGCTGACATCTGCGCGTAGGCCGTTGATGACAACGCCGAGCGTTGTGACACCCACATTATCCAACTGTAATTTGGCACGTCGCAATGCACTGCGTGAGACGTTACCAATTTTGTAAACCAAGAGCACACCATCAACTTTGGTGCCCAAAACGGTTGCATCTGTTGCTTGAAGGACTGGCGGCGCATCGACAATGACGACATCGTAAGCTTCTTTGGCTTCCTGCAAAAACTCTGTCATTCGGCGTGAGTCTGTAATTTCAGCTGGGTTTGGAGGCAACACGCCGCAGGTGATGATGTTCAGGTTATCCATCCCTGCGGTCATCATGATGTCATCCATGCCCAAACTACCGACCATAATATCCGTTACAGTGCGCACAACCTCACGCCAAGTGTAATTGCCCAAAATCACGTCGGTGATGCCGGGTTCGCGTTCGAGACCAAAAATGCGGTTGATGGTTGGGCGGCGTAGGTCACCATCTACGAGTAAGACGCGATTGCCTGCTTGTGCTAAGGTAACGGCCAAGTTGGCGGACGTGGTACTTTTACCTTCTTGGTGCGATGAACTGGTGATACAAATAACTTTGGCGCCTTTTTCGAGGTTGGCAAACTGAATGTTTGTTCGAAGGGCTCGGTAGCTTTCTGCCAATGTCGATTGGGGTTCAAAATGGGTAGACAGTCTTAAGCGTCTTTCAACAAATTCTATGTCAACGGGGGTACCTGTGCGCGCCTCCATTGCTTCTTGCATGCTTTCAATGTCCATCTGTGGGATAATACCCACAACAGGGACTTCAAGGTATTCTTCAACGTCTTCAATTGTGCCAATGGAGGTATCGAGCGTTTCTGCAATAAAAGCGGCTACCACACCAATGATGAGACCCAAGAGCGCACCTACACCAGCAATCGCATTTGGGGTAGCCGGGTTGATGGGAAAGCCTGGTAGGAGAGCAGGTTGCAAGATGGATACTTCGGTAACTTCTTCAGATTGATCGATCTGGGATTGTTGATATTGTTCTTCAATGTTCTCAAGGAGGTTGCCTTGGATTTGTACATTGCGATAGAGTTCGTCAAGTTGAATGCCCAAAGAAGGAAGCTGTTTGAAGCGGCGTTCTAATGTGTCGACGTCGGCGGTCTGAAGCGTGATACGTATTTTAATGACATCGCGCTGCGCGATTAGGGCGGCTTGCATTTCCCGGATGGTGATGCGTTTGAGTGTGTCTAAGTTGGTCACCGCGGGGTGTTGTTCCGTATAATTCACCAGCATTTGATTGCGGGTTTGATTCAGGTTTTGCAATTTGTTGAGTCGCTCATTAAATCGAGGCCCCCCTTCTTCGGGTGGGAAGCTTGTGAGGTCGCCTTCTTGAACTTCATTACCCGCGGAAAGGAGTTTACTGAGGCTGGTTTGAAGGATACTGAGGTCCTCCTGGCGTTCTTTTGCACGGCGTAGATCACTCAAAACCTGGCCTGTGGCTGCTGATATAGATATAATTTGGGTTTTTTCTTGGAATTCCCGGAGCTTGGTTTGTGCGACACTCAAAGTATCTGTGACGCGTTTGCGTTGGCCTTTAATAAATTTTCGAGCATTGAACAATTTGGAATTGCGAACTTCGTGGTTATACTTTTGATAGACTGTGGATACGGTATTTGCAAGATCTCGTGCACGATATCGATCTCCATCTGTAATAGAGATGGAGATAATGTTGGTGAGACCTTCAACAGATGTGACAATTTGGCCGCGTAAGGCATTGATGGCATGGATGCGCTGTTCTTCTGTGGCTTTAAGGGTATCAATCATTCCAGTTTCATGGGCAATGCGTTCAGCCAATTCATAGCTTCTAATAACAGCTTGTTGGGTCTCTAAATCATCAGACCCCGATAGGGCAGCGGTGTAGGCCTCTTCGGCTGATTGGGCACGTTCATATTGGATCTTGGCCTCGGCACGATATTTAGGCACGGGTTTGGAATAGTAGGCCGTTGCAAAACTGGTAAGGCCCAACATCACGGTTGCAAAGAGGATGTAGAGTTTGCGTTTGCGAACGATGCGCCAGTAGTCGCGCAATGTGACATCGTATTGGGCCATAATAGGGATACTTCTGATAATAAGTGTAAGCGATCTTCTCTAAGGAAGGTCGCCGTTGTTGTTCATCGAGAACCCGTTAGCGTTGGGCTGCTTGTTTTTTCAAGTTTTGCTGTATTTGTTCCAAAATACGTTTTTCAGCATTCAAATCCCGCGTATTATTTTGCAACAATCCTGTTGTTGTCAGAGCTTCCGAAGCACCCGCTGTTGTTAGGCCTGTTGTCACAGTTTCTTGAGAGCCTGGCAAGTTCCAATTGTAGCCGCTAAGTGCAACGGCCGGGCCGGTTGTGATAAGGCCACCAAAATTGAAGAGTGGGCTGATTTCCGCCAACAGTTCACTTAGGTCATACATATAGGCTTGTGGAACAACGACTATATCTCCATCTAAGAGAAATACGTTTTGCGATAAGTCGCCTTTAAGAATGCTCTCGGCATTGACTGTTATGATTTCAGGATTGTTTCGGTCGAGATTGGTGCGAATGATGCGAATACGATTGGCCGCAGCCTGTTGTGTAAACCCGTTTGCCGCTGAGATGGCTTCAAGCATGGTGCTTTGGTTCGACAGGTTGACGATACCAGCTTCAGAAACCTCCCCTAAGACAGCTACCCGACGATCTGCTTGTTGCGTACCTGTGATTTGGAGAACATCACCGTCTTGTAAAATGACGTTTTGGCGTGTATCACCGATGGTTATGGCTTTTTGTAAATCAAGCAGATAGGTTCTATTCTGTCTGGTAAGGCGAACTTGATCGAGACGTGCATCGGGCGCGGGGCCACCTGCTTGCATCACCAGTTCTAAGGCCGTTCGGCGACCTTGTAAGGGGTAAATACCAGGGCCAATGCGTGCGCTGCCCACACTGGAACCCACATTGAGGTTGATGGCACCAAAGACAGAGGCACTGCGGCTGTTGTAATCCTGGATAAAGACTTGGATTTGAGGCGCCCGGATATATTTGGCCAGTTCGCCCTTCAATTTGCTCGTGATTTCTGACAGGGTCAGATTACGAACGGGAATTGCTGTGAGGATGGAAAATGAAACTGTGCCATCTGGCTGTATACGCACACGTTCTGTCTTTCGATCAATGCCCTCGACGGTGATAATTTCAAGGACGTCTCCAGGACCAATTTTATACTCTGGGAATCCCTCGGTGATCTTGAAGGGTAATAGGTTGGGATCAGAAGGAATTGTATCGCCCTTCACATCGACAAAAATAGGAAGGTCATAGATGGGGGGGGCGGCAATGGATTGGGCTTGGATTGCAATGGGGGAGAGCAAGAGCCAAGCCCATCCAGTTGCCAGGGCCAGAAACATGAGGAGGACTGGCGTATATCGGTTTTTGTTTTTTGTGTTCATAATGAACTTTCGTGTTCTTTTGTTTAGTTGTGTTTTGTTTACCTTCTAATTTTACATAAATAGAAGGACAAAGTCAACAAAAATAAACCAAAATGGACAGAATCATAACTGATTAATATTTATATGCTTATGTGTGTAAGTGTAGTTTTCGAGTGGTAAAATGGAAAAAAATAAACAATTACAAGAGGGATTACTGAACGGATGGAGGTGCAGCTTTGATCTGCGGAGGGATAGATGTTTGGTTCTGTTGTAGTGTGTCTTGAGCGGCTTCTGCGATTTTTTGCAGTTGTTCACGAAACCGTTCAATGCGTGTAATGGCAACCTGACGATCCAGATTTTGCCCCACTTTATAACCCAGAAAAGTACTGGCTGCGCTGCCTAAAATAAAAGTAGACCAAAATGCAATGCGGCCTTTGATGTGGCCTGTACTCGGGCCGGTAAGGTTGGTTGGAGAAACTTGCTCCTGCATTAAGGCAGCACCTAGAAAGCTGATGCTCACACCCAATAGGCCTATGTTGGTTAGCATGTGTCTTCGGTGATTGCTCCGGTGGTTGACACGAATTTCTTCATTGGATATGAGTTTTCCTTGGCGATCAAGGGTACCCGTTACTTTGACATGAACAACGTCCTTCCACGGGACAGTGGTTCCAAACCGTGCGACCTCTACCGGGCTCCTGGCTTTGGTTTGTTTTGGGGTGCGAATGACAATGGAGGCTTGGTCTAGGTAGACGGCACGACCTGAATAGACGGTGCCATCTTTCATTGTTAGTTTGACGCCATCACCAATACGAAGTTTTGCAGGGTAGTGCGGGGCAATCACTACGTATGATGTGCAAGATACCCATGGTAGGACCGCGATAAGTAGGAAGCAGATATAAGTAAAGGATTTACAGGTTTTAAGTTGTTTGATTTTCATGGTGTACCCATTAAGCGGTAGGCCAGTTTGGCAAGTTGTCTTGTGCCCAAACTCAGCAATTGAACGATGCGATAAGGATAAGAGAGCCAATGTAAACGGCCTGACAGGCCCGATATTTGGTCAAGTGCGGCGCGTTTTGGAAAAGCAAAAGCAACGAGAAACCGGAGTTGATCGATTCTCTTAGGAAATTGTTTACTCAACACCCAGGGTTCTAAAACCTGAAAATTTCCTGATTGAGGTGAAGCACATAGTATTTTACGCCTGATTGGGCCAATAGGGAAGGACTTTTGTAATTCACAGATGGAGGCTGGTAAGTTTCGTGCTAAGTGAATTTGGATTGCATGGAGGCTGAGAGCGAGAATTGGCGATGCATTGTGGTCGCTACAATGTTTTTGCACCTGGGGCCAAGTGTTGCTTTGGTGGGCAAGTTTGAGGCTTAATAAGATGTCGAATAACCATATGTTACGGTCATAACCGTGTTTTAGCGCGTGAACAGACAAGGTCAGTATTTGGTCTGGCAAGCTTAGCATGAAGAGATTTTCTACATTCGCAAAAGGAATTGCCTTTTGCCACAAATTGGCTAAGTTCAGGGGAACGGCTTCGAGACGCTGCTTGATTCTGTCTGCATGAAAAGGATCTGTGTGAATATCGAATATGACTTTGTTTTTAATGAAGATGTTGGGGTATTGGACGGGTGATCCATAATTCAGGGCGTGCAGACAATCTTTTAAGATAGGAAGATGCTCTGGGTGGATAAGCAAATCGATATCGGTCATGGGGCGAAGCGCAGGATTTAGGTATATGCGCTCGATTAGGGCGGGGCCTTTGAGTACGAGTAAGGGGACCTCTGGGCTCAGGTTTCGGCGCAATATGTCTAAAGCTTGCTGGTTGCGTAGGTTGTCAGACAATGTTCTGTAATATGCTTGCTTAAATTTCTCGGTGGTTTGTGAGGGCAGGTGTTGGGTCAAGTCAAATTGATTCAATGCGTGATAAACAAGGGGGCCAAGGCCATGGGTGTAGGCGTGGGGATATAGCTCTTTTGGTGATGGGAAATTACGCAAACTTTGTGCAAGTATGCCGTCTGTTTTTTTTTCTAGTGCGGCTTCGGCCAGCTGGTTTATCAAATTTGATATGGATATCATGGGCATGTTCTTATGGTAAAGCCAAAAATGCATCGAGAGATCTTACCTGCCCTGTGGTGGGCGAGTATGATCCAATTGATTATCGCTTTTGCCGCAGCCTGGATTCCAGAAATGGGTGATTTGACCATGTTCAAGTTATGGGCAAATCAAACATATGAAAACGGAATACATCAGGCGTTTCTCGAGACTGGTTTCCACTACGACTGGTTGCCACTTCATATTTATGTGAACAAAGCTATTGGGGCAGGCTACGATTGGTCAGGTTTACGATACCTTTTTGGTCCCATGCACTTTGCCCTCTCAACTGAAAATGTAAGGCCTGATACTCTTCTGGGCCCTGATTTTCGATATGACTGGTTGCCGCTCTATCTTTATGTGAGCAAGGCCATTGGGGCATTCTACTATTGGTCTGGTCTGCGAGACCTGTTTGGGCCCTGGAGCCGTGTGCTTTCGATGCTGTTGAAATCTACGATGATCGGGTTTCATATTGTCACGGCATATTGGGTATATGCAATTTGTCGCATACAGAACCATAGTCAGCGCGATGCTCGGTTTTGTTGTTTGTTGTTCGTGTGGCAACCGGGCATTATTGTAGCGACCTGTCTATATGGGTATCAAGACGCCTTTCACACCGTATTGCTGGCTGGTGCGCTGTTGTGTTTGTTAACAAATAGAAGGTTACTCACATATGCATTGTGCGCTTTGATCGCTCTGACAAAACCTCAAGCAGCGATCTATTTGGTTCCGTTTGCGTGTTTTGGCCTGCGCCAATATGGACTGCTTTGGTGTGTGAAAGGTGTGTTATGGGGGCTGGGTGTGATGGTTTTGGCCCTTTCACCCTTTCTGTTTTATGGCACGTTTTCTAGTGTTTTTGGCATGTTCATGAATGTGACAAATGTTCATGAATGGTTGACCGGATGCGCCCACAACTTCTGGTGGCTGGTCGCACCTGTGCCCCCATTTGAGAGTGATCGATTGCCTCTTCTTTTTGGTTTTAATGGGCTAGAAATCGGCTTGTTTGCGTTTGCGGTTTTTACGTGTGGTCTTGGTTTTCGTCTGTTTCGCGATATGTCTGTGCCCATACTTTTGGATGTCTGCGCGTTATTTGGATTTGGTTTTTTTATGGTGGTCACTGAAATTCACGAAAACCATCACTATGCCATGTTTTTGTTTTTGGCTCCGTTGGCTACAACAAGACTACAGATGCGATGGGCATATTATATTCTGAGTGGTACCTTTGTCATCAATCTCATCACAACAAATCTGTGGTTGGAATCTGATCTGGTTTTGCAGGTTGGTTTTCTACGCATTGAAACGTTGAATGCTATGGTGAACGCATTCGTTCTGTTTGTTTGGTTATATATCTTTTTTAAAAAGAGGCCAGCGTTTAACGGTCAGAGTTTATAAACGACAGCAAACTTGTCTTCGTAGGCAGGGGCGGGCAATGTGGGGTCGCGTTTGAGGCTGTCTAAAAAGTCAGTGTGTTTTTTTAAACAAAAAATGTATTGGGCATGAAAATTGTCGCGAATTTTTGAAACAGGATCTGATTTTTCGCCTTCCGTGATCCCCTGCCAGAGTTTGTATAAATAGGCATCATAGTAATAGAGGTAATGAGGATCCAAACCCACAATATAACGATTGTGGGTGTTGAAATGATAAAGCAGCGGAAAGTCGTCCCAATCGCCAGTAAAGACAATTGCATTTTGTTCCGATGCCTCACGCAAATAGGTCGCAGCACCCGCATAGGTGTCTGGTTTACGGTCTCCACGCCGATAGTCGGCAACATGGTCTAATGTATCCCACCCACAAAGTGCGATCATTAAGCCAATTGAGCCAATAATGAGTTTGCCCTTATAAGAGGACCAAAGCTTTTGTATGTCAATGGTAACCAAGTGTGGATTGAGCGCAAAAGCTGAAAAAAGGATTGCAAAAACAGGCCAATATTCTACAAAACGGCGCACGTTCATGTACATACACAACAGAAGGGTCGAGAAAATAAAAAGAATGCGCGCAGATGAAGAGAGGGTTTCGGATTTTAAGAAAAAGAAGGTTGTTGTTGCCAGCATGAGTGCCCAAGGAAGGAGCGCGTTACGAACGACTGTAGATGAGGGGTAGGGGTAATCTTCGTTACCTGCTGAGACCACGTCGGCAAATTCAATCTGCGTATACGATTTAAATAGAAAAACGATATTGTGCGGGAAATAAGGATGAATCACCAAACCCAGCACAATACCCAGCCCACAATAGAGCAACACGTGTGGGCGTTTTTTTTGTGTAAAAAGTGAAGCAGCAAAGACAGAACCTGCGAGACCGGCAACAAGCGGGAAACCACCGTATAACCAAACGTAAAAAGCTGAGATGAACACCAGCCACCGGTCTTTTTTGGCAAGGACGAGGTAAGTGGCCACCAACAATGTGCAAAGGGAAATGCCGGGGGCACGGGCCATGCACACACGTACTAGGAAGGGGGCAGAGGAGGCAAGTAAGATGAGTGTCCAGACGGGTGCAAAACGAATATGGTGGTGGTTTAGAATGATAAAGAATATGAGGATAACAAGGGTGGCAAATATAACGCCATATACTTTTGCACCGATAAGGAGATTGCCAAATGTGAAGGGGATTTGAATGATGTGGAACAAAAAATGGTCGTCTGCAAAGTTGTTGCTGTAAATGGTGTAAACCAGGTGAGTAAATGTGTCGGGAATCCCATTTTGCCAGATTTCTTTGCTAAACTGGATATGGAAATAACCATCGACACCAGAAAGCCCTGGCGCCAATGTGAGAATCCAGGTGAAAAGTGCTGAGGCGACGAGTGTAACAATCGCATATTGTGGGAAAGACGAACGCAGATTAGATGGCAAGGTTTTGGACCTCTTTTATGGCATCGGGCAAGTTGCTCATGGTCAGCTCATATGATGGGGCGTTCTCGACAATCTGGCCGAGTGTGTCTAATATGCTTGGCGTCTGTGTGCGTTTATGTGTGAGCGCCAATAGGTAGGTTAGGCTTTTGACGGGTGATAGGGGTATGGTTTTGGTTTGGGCGTTGGGTTGGTAATTGGGATAGATAATCAGATTGATTGAGCAAGGCTGTTGTTGGGGGATACTGTTAAATGATTGCGGTGACACGCAGAGGCAGTTGTTCAATAGGCGGGCGATGTGGGTATCTTGGAGTGCTTTCTGTTTATCCAGTGATTGGAATATCTGAGCGTCGTTCTTGATGCACAAGACCCTGGGAAAAGCAAAGACATTTGTGGTGCCTGGTTGGATCAAGATCATCTCATCCGTTAGGAAATCGCACCCTTGTAATATGCAACCGAGTGTGAGTGTCGATTTGCCGTGGCCCGATTGCCCAGGAAATAGAATGGTTTTGCCATTGCAAACCACACCACCCGAGTGGATGCCGATGAAACCCATTTGGTCAAAAGCAGCCCGAACCAATTGCCATTCGAACTGAGAAATAAATGCATCGATGGTTAAATAAGTTACGGCGAGTTTGCCTGTTTGGCACACGGTTATTGTTTTGTCAGATTTGTGTTTTATTTCAAATGTTGTGGCGGCAGATGTGGGGGTGATCTCTGAATGAAAACCTGCGAGGATATGAAGGAGGATCTCCGCTAATAGCGTGTCATCTGTAGAGATCTGGTAATGAGTGTCAGCAATGATAAACTGCTGGCAATAGGTCATTGGGGCGGGTTTGTTTGAATGAGGCCGAGGGTTTGGAATTGTTCTAAAATGTGTTGCACATCGTTTTGGGCAACTTCGGTGGAGACGCTGTAGGTGTTTTGGAGTGCTGTAACGATCATTTCTGGAGGGATTTCTATATGCTCCCAAACAAACTGGGCGGTTGGGTTCATTGTGTGTACTGCATCTTTTTGTGGGTCAAAGAGAACAAGCGCATGATCCACTTCACGCAGAATGATGTCTGGATTAGGAAAAAACGTAGAGCGCACGTGTGTTGGATTCATTGTCTCCTACCTTCTCCAATCGTTCTCGTATAGATTTTCAGGCCAATCATTTTTTAGACTACTTAGCTTGGATAATAAAACCATTGTCTTTTGTATCTTCTTGGCGGTCTGGGTTAACCACTGTCACATTTCTCGTGCCTGGATTGGTGTTTGAACTGATATCAATGGTTGCACGAATTTCAGTTGCATCAAGATACTGCGTCTGCAACACCACAATACCCGTACCAAAACTGACTTGAGCATCCTCTTGGAAATCTTCGCCCTCAATACGCACATCTACGGTTGAGCCTTGGAGGCCAGAGTCTGGGTTTAAACCATCGATCTTAGGAGGTTGGCGTGCTTCGATTTCAAACGCTTTGTTTTTTTCAAAACTCTCTCCATTTGGATTTATGACTGTGACATCCTGCTTGCCCACAGAGGCATAAGACTCAATCTCAATCTCTACAATAAGCGATTCCTCATTTTCATAGGAGAGACTTTTAACTGAGATGCCGGAACCAAAATTCACGCGTGGGCAGTATTCAAAATTGTGACCCCAGATGTAAACTGTCAGGACGTCACCTACAAAACCGCTCTTTGGGGAAACACGGTCTATATTTGGTTTTTTAGGGGGGGGCATAGGCTCGTTGCCAATAACACTTGGAGGCAGCGAATTGGAAGGGCTGCTGCTTTTGCTACTACCATCATCATCATCGTCGTCTGCTTCGGCAGAAGATAAAAATACCGATTCAACAGCTGGCGTGACGTAGGATAATAAAAGCGCACCCTTGATGCCCTGCTTGAGGAACGATCGACGGGTGTCGTCTGTTGATTGCTCATCTTCTGGTTCGGGCATGTGTGCAGCCTTATAAATTTGACGTAAGTGTTTGACCTAATATGTAAGAAATATAGCATTTTAGACCGGCTACGTCAACTGCCCGGCTTCATGCCCATCTCTTCCATTGTGACTGTATCGGTGATATGCAAAATGGGGTGTTCCCTAAGGAGGATCTCGCGTTTGTCTTGAACTGGGCGGCCTTCAATGTCAAACATGATCTGGATGGCCGGGCGCAAAGGCGAATCGGTGTCGGTATCAATGACGCGTCCAACAATGCCCGAGTTGAGCTTGACCAGGCTGCCAACAGGAAAAGCTGAGAGGGTTTTGAGCAGAATGCGAACGACGCGAGGGTCAAATTCTTGTTTGCGTGTTTGCAATATCTCTTTTACAGCTTCAAAAGGCAACATACCCCGTCTATCGGGGCGAGAACGGGTGAGACCGGCATAAATGTCGGCAACGCCGATAATTTTGGCATATTCGTGGATGAGGTTGCCCTTAAGTCCTTGAGGATAACCATTGCCGTCTTCCCGCTCGTGTTCTTGGTAGGCAACTTCAGACAACCATTGGTAGTCTGTTCCCAATTGTTGGAGAATGGCACGGCCCTTCGCGGGATGTTCATGTAGCAAGTCGATGTCAGCTTGGGTGAATTGCCCCTTGCTAAACAAGTCGGGTGGTAAAGTTACCATGCCAACATCATGAAGCAGAGCGGAGACACCGAGGTCAATTAATTGGTTGCGATTGTAGGACAGCCCCTGACCGATCTTGATGGCATAGATAGACACGTTGACCGAATGGAGCACTACTGAGGATGCAAAACTATGTACATCGCCAGATTCGCGGGTATAGATGGCCCGGCGATACAAAATATCTGTTGCGCGGGCCGTGTCTATAGCACGTGAGATGAGTATGAAAGCAGGCTCAATTGAAAACTCACGGCCTTCTTGTGCCGCCTGCATGACCCCTTCCACATATTGATACAGTTCTTCATAAATTTCTTCGATTGCTTCTTCTGATAGTTCTTCGATTGCTTCTGGTTCGTCTGGTACGGGAGGTGGTTGCCCAGCGGGTGTGTATATCTGTTGCTTTTCTGTGGGCTGTTGCCCTGGTTGCGTTGGAGGTTCTGCTCCTGGTTCGGTCTGCTGTGGCGCAATAGGTTGTTGTTGGAGTTGTTGTAATTGCTGGATGCGTTGCTGAATTTCTTCTGGCGATAAAGGCTGTTGCTGTGGGTATTGCTGTTGTGGGTATTGCTGTTGTGGGTATTGCTGTTGTGGGTATTGCTGTGGGTATTGCTGCTGTGGGTATTGCTGTTGTGGGTATTGCTGTTGTGGGTATTGCTGTT
>JBLHJX010000148.1:0-12489 GCA_047619225.1 Candidatus Latescibacterota bacterium | reverse complement strand
CACTGCACCTCATACGTCACCGCATCCGTTTGAGGCCGCCACACAAATGCAGGCGGTGTTTCTTCAGTGGTCACACCATCAGGTCGAAATCCCCACTCGCCCGGTTGTGCAGGTTCTTCATTCAATATTAAATTGGCCATATCCTATCTCCTTAAATAAAAAAATTCGCCTTTTTTAATACAGCCTAAAACCCCACCTCTCTTAATCCTTCATCTGCCGCCTGCTGAATCTTCAACACCGCACGTGACGACTTAATCACCGCAGACGTAACCAAATCATCACCCGAAGATTTACCTTCTATGTCTTTCACAAAATAATCGAAATAATTCTCTTTCACATCGGGCAACTCACGATCTACCAACTCGCCATTGACCGTCTGCGTAACCGATTGGGATGCCGTCGATGTCTCCAACAAACCCTCACGCCCCCAAATGGTCACCCGCCAATAGTGAGGGGATGCATACCCACCCTGATCGGGCATAAAGTACGACACATCGCCCAAGACACCACACCCATTGTTCATCGTCAACATCATTTGCCCACCATCTTTAAAATGCGGAAACTCTGGTGCAAACGCATTCCAACACCGGGCGGCATTAATCGTCTCAAATTCCAACCCCGTCATCCACGGCAACGCATCAATTGCATGAACGCCAATATCAGTAATCGTGCCGCCGTGTTTGCCCGGTTCAAAATACCACCGAGCACGCGAATCCAAATTCAACGGATGCTGTCCCCCAAACGAAATGGCATGGACCTCACCAATCGCACCTTCCCGAATGATATTGCGCAATCCATTCATCTGCCGAGAACCACGCATGGTGAACATACAGCCCACCTTCAAATTTTTCTCATTTGCCAGCTGTTCAATCTCATCAATCTCCGCCAAATCTGTACACATCGGCTTATCCGAAATGGCATGTTTGCCCGCCTTCAATGCCGCAATCATCACCGACCCCCGATTGGCAAAATAATCGCCCGTCGCAATCACATCACAATCGGCATTTTCGATCAAATCTGCTGCCGAGTTATGTGTGATATTCACACCCTTGCCCACAGCCTCTTCGCGTGTTTCGGCGTCCTCTTCACATGCCGCAACCACTTCTACACCCTCTGTCTCATTAACTTTGTTTAGCAGACTATAAATATGCCCGTGTCGAAATCCCACAAAACCAAACCGAATAGCCATGTCTTATCCTTTCCATGGAAGAAAATGCAATGGATGTTCATGATACAATTTGTATGATGATGCGCAACAACACTGTTCACTGCCATATAACGGTCGCGGCTGTTCCCTGCTGCGACCGTTTTTTTGTTTAAAATGCAAAAGGTCATAATCTTTACGATTATGACCTCTCATCCATCTATTTCTTATTTTTGCATCATGCGATAGGTGTCATCTCCAACCGATCGCGCACAACCTGTGAATACGCCCCTGCCGCTTTAATGGCCTCCACCATCCCTCGTGCATCGGCAATACCTGTGCCCGCAATATCAAATGCCGTACCGTGATCCACAGACGTGCGCAAAAATTTCAAGCCCATCGTAAAACTTACGGTTCCATGAAAGTCCACCGTCTTTGACGCGATATGTCCCTGATCGTGGTACAAACTCAACACACCATCATAACGACCTTCAAGTGCCTGATGGAATACCGAATCAGCCGGAACAGGGCCACGCACATTTAAACCTTTGGCCTGTGCTTCTGCAACCGCAGGCTGAATCACTTCCATCTCTTCACGCCCAAACAACCCTTTTTCCCCCCCGTGCGGATTCAATGCTGCAACAGCTATAACGGGATTATCCGCTCCCAACTGCCGCAAATACAAATCGCACAACGGCAAATATTCCACAATGCTTTCATGAGTAATCGCATCGGCAATTTCACGAAAAGAAAGATGCCGAGTCAAAAAGAAGATCTTCATCTTCCTCACCACAAACAACGTCATGGGCAACCGGTGTGCCGACCGCTCATTTAAAACAGACGTATGGTCAATGTGCGGCACCTTGGCGGCCTGCAAAGACTCTTTGTTCAACGGTGCCGTTGCAAGCCCCACAACATCTCCTGTCAACGCATCATCAATGGCCCGGTTCAAATACCCATATCCCGCACGCCCACCATCGGCAGAAATCTCGCCATAAGCAATCGGCCCATCCAAAATGCCACAATCCACAAAATCCACACACCCTTTTTCAAAACGTCCAGCAGAAGGATGGTCAACCCCGTTGAGTTCCCAATCTACGCCAAGGGTACCCAACGCCTGTTCCAAAACCGCCCGATCTGCATACACAATGGGTCGTATTGCCGCCTGCACAACATCATCTTGCAATGCCTTAATCACAATCTCTGGCCCAACCCCCGCTGGGTCTCCCACCGTCAACCCAATAATGGGGCGTTCAATACCTTCACTCATACAAATCTCCTCAAAAAATCAGTTCTATATCACATAAAACCACAAACCTATTACAATCACCCAATTGAGTATTACAATTTCTTCTGCCTTTTTACTTTTTACCTTTAACAGCCCCTATCTCACATCCCGCCACAACCACCGCAACGTATCCGGCAATATCGTGCCACCGTGCAACCCACTATGTCGCCCTTCTCCACCCACAAACTTATAATCATAATCCATCAACTCCAAAGAACTGTCCATTTGCAAATTGCTCAACCACCAATCACCGTGTTCTTTGTTTAAATCATTGCAACCATCTTGCAAAAATACCCGAATCGGTTTGGGCTCCGTTTTGCGAATCACAAAGGGGTATACATGCCCACCCCGAATATTCACAAAACTCCCAATATGGCTCACGACCTTGCGAAACGCATCCGGTCTTTCCCATGCCACCGTAAACGAACAAATACCTCCCGAACTGCTGCCGCAAATTGCACGCCGTTCAGGATCATCTGTCAAGTTATGCGTCTTACTGACTTCGGGCAAAATCTCTTCCAGCAAAAATCGCGAATATTGATCGCTCAACGTATCATATTCAAAACTGCGGTTGTTTTTTTGTCCACTTTCAGGCAAGTCATCACCCATATGCCCAGGGTTAATCATAATGGCCACTGTCACCGGCATTTCACCCCGATAGATCAAATTGTCAAACACAACAGGCACCCGAAAATGCCCGTTTTCAGTGACACATCCACCACCATCTTGAAACACCATTACACAAGCCGGTTCAGAGCCGTCATACTGCGCGGGTGTATACACCCAGTATTCGCGAATCGTACCCTCAAAAATATCACTGCGCCACACATGTCGTGTTACTTCGCCTTCTGGAACGCCAGATTGCTTAAAAGAATCTGGCCCATGTGTAAACAATGCACTGTCATCACGATCTTCATCACGCCGTCTTTTAGACACAATAACCTCTCCTATGCGGTAATCGACTGAAACGTACACTGCTGTGGAATGTGTGTCAGTTGAAAACACGTCTAATGCTGATGACCTTCTGGTCCATGAACATGCCCATGATCCAATTCTTCTGCACTGGCATCACGCACACCCACAACCTTCACCGCAAAATTCAACGTTTCACCCGCCAAAGGATGATTGCCATCTATGGTCACCTCATCTCCTTCAACGTCGGTAATCCAAATAACTTGTGTGCCGTCATCTCCTTCGGCTTGAAATTGCATTCCCACCTGCAAGTCATCTACCCCCTGAAACGTATCGCGGGCCACCACCTCTACCAATTCAGGGTCTGGTACGCCATACCCTTTTTCAGGTGGAATGCTGACCTGAACCTCATCATCCACTACTTTTCCTTCTAAAGCACCTTCCAACCCCGGAATCAAATTCCCAATACCCTGAATATAGGCCATAGGGGCATCTCCTTCCGAAGTATCCAAAACTTCGCCCTCATCGTTCTTCAAGGTATATTCAATAATCGCGACTTTGTTTTTTGCAATCTGCATGAAAATCCCTTCACTGCAGGTTTTCGATCTCTCGACCGATTGGACAAAATGCCCAGTGCTTCACATCACGAAGCAAACTTATTCAGGAAACTTATCGACACCATTTTTCACAGGTGGCACTGTCTGCAAATAATCAAATATCGCACCCAAATCCGACTCTGTCATGCCTGCATACATCGTCCATGGCATCACTGTATTATAACCACCTTGGATTGGGAATTTTAGCGCCTCGGGTTTGTCAAATCGCTTAAACTGTGCAATAAAATAAGCGCGTTTCCAATGCCCAATGCCCGTTTCCATATCGGGCGTAATATTGGCCGCACGCGTAACTTTACCCGTTGGCAACAGAAACTCAAACCCACCGGCCATATGCATACCCGGCAAGGGCGTCCCATGATCGTGGGGCGTATGACATTCACCACAGCCCCCAATGGTTGCCAAATACTTGCCATAAACCACATAATTAGATTGATCGGGCGGTGTAGGTGCCACATAGGGTTTTGGAATCGTTCTCACAATCCAATTCATCGGAAACGATAGGGACGACCGAGGAGGTGTATTTTCAATCGGCTTCAATGTGCGCACATAGGCAATAACAGAGTACACATCTTCTTGCGTCATTTGTGCATAAACCGTATAAGGCATAAGGGGGAACAACGCATCCCCTTTTTTGTTCACCCCGCTCGTTATCGCACGAACCACTTCGCCATCACTCCAATTGCCCAAAGCCGCAGGCGTAATGTTTGGCGCTATCAAGGTGCCCGGAAAACCAGCCTCTTCAGGAAATACTTCTCCCCCTTTTCCTTCGGTGCCAACCAAAGGCGGTGCAGCAAAATGATCCCAATCGCGTGTCGAATGGCAATCGATACACACCGTCACATGATGAGCCAAATATCGGCCACGCGCAATGCGTTCGGGTGTTGCCCCAATTTGAACATCCGGCGCATCACCCACATTAGGAAATGATGTTTTAAGCACATAAACACCCACACCCACCACCAGAAACACCAAAACGCCCAAACCGAGAAGAATCTTAAACACAAGTCGCATCTTCGATCTCCACCCAAATGGTTGGCTCCTCATCAAAATAACACGCAGAAGAAGGCATAATCAAACATACCGCACCGAGAAAGTCAAACGACTTTCTAACACCATTCCCTACATTTACAATTGACAATCTATCTCCATCACTAAATATTGAGAGGAAACACCAACCGTCATAACTGGAATACACACTTTTATCGACTCATAGCGATAGTATCCACGCCGAAAGGATTTTATGAAACGCATTTTAATTCTACTGTCCATCCTATTCACGTCCCAACCAGTCATCGCAGGCCCCATAGACCTCACATATTATCTGCCCGAAGGCACCTCCTATAATCCCGACATACCCACTCCCGAAGCATTCTTTGGCTTCCAAATTGGTCAATGGCATCTCAGGCACGATCTTACAGTTGCTTATATGAAAGAACTGGCAGCACGTTCTGATCGCATCAGCATCCAAACCTATGCCCGCAGTTATGAACAGCGCGAACTCTTGCTGCTCACCATCACCTCACCCGAAAACCACCAAAATATTGAGACCATCCAACAACAACACACCCAATTAAGCGACCCCAATCAGTCTACCACGCTCACACCAAACACCATGCCTGTTGTGGTCTATATGGGCTACAGCATTCACGGCAATGAGCCCAGTGGCGGCAATGCCGCACCCATTGTGGCCTATCACCTTGCCGCCGCCCAGAGTGCCGCCATCGATTCCCTTCTACAAAATGCGGTCATATTACTCGACCCTGTTTTTAACCCCGACGGATTCAACCGTTTTGCACACTGGGCCAATACCCACAAAGGCAAACACGTCAATGCAGACCCTGCCCACCGTGAACACAATGAAGTATGGCCCGGTGGCCGAGGCAATCACTATTGGTTTGACCTCAACCGCGACTGGCTGCTCTTACAGCACCCCGAAAGCCAAGGGCGCGTGGCTCAGTTCCATGCCTGGAAACCCAATATCCTAACAGACCATCATGAAATGGGTACCAACCGCACCTTCTTTTTTCAACCTGGCATTCCATCACGTAACTACCCACTCACACCCGAACGCAACTATGAGCTCACTGCTGCCATTGCCAAACACCATGCCGAAGCCTTAAACAATATCCAATCGCTGTATTATACCAAAGAATCCT
This sequence comes from Candidatus Latescibacterota bacterium, assembly GCA_047619225.1. Classification (GTDB taxonomy): domain Bacteria; phylum Latescibacterota; class UBA2968; order UBA2968; family UBA2968; genus JABIFK01. The sequence continues at coordinate 6,372 of JBLHJX010000148.1, read as the reverse complement.
ACGACGATTTTTACATTGGCAAAGGATCAACCTATCCCGATCTCAACGGCGGTGTAGGCATCCTCTTTGAACAAGCCAGTTCGCGCGGCCACATCCAAGAAAGCATTCATGGCCCCTTAAGCTTCCCTTTTACCATTCGCAACCATGTGCGCGCATCGCTTTCTACCCTCAAAGCCGCAGCCGAATTGCGTACCGATTTGCTTGATCATCAACGCACCTTCTACGCCGAAGCCGTGCAAGAAGCCAACAAATCGCGCATCAAAGCCTATGTTTTTGGCGACGCATCAGATCCGGCACGCACCCATCACTTTATCCATCTCCTTCAACAACATCAAATTCAGGTACATGAACTGGCGCGTCCCCTCACCCCCAGTGGACAAACTTTTGCACCCGGTTCAGCCTACGTCATATCAACGCAACAACCCCAATACCGCCTGTTAACCGCCATGTTTGAACGGCGAACCACATTTCAAGACAGCCTCTTTTACGATGTTTCAGCCTGGACATTGCCCTTGGCATTTAATATGCCTTTTGCCGAACTCACCACATCCTCACAAGAATTCATTGGCGACAAGGTTCAACCCACCCAAATGCCCCAAGGAAGGCTCATTGGTAATTCAAATGCCTATGCCTATGCATTTGAGTGGAAGGGATATTATGCACCCCGTGCCCTATATCGCCTACAAAAAGCAGGTGTCATCGCCAAAGTTGCCACACAACCCTTCCGCATCCAAACCGCTGAAGGCACACGTGCTTTCGATTATGGCACCATCCTCATCCCAATGGGCATTCAAAGTATCTCACCACAAGCCATTCAAACCCTCATCGACCTTACTGCCCAAGAAGACGCCCTGGACATCTACGCCCTCGAAACGGGTCTTGTCACAAGTGGGATCTCACTGGGCAGCCCCAACTTTGCCCCCTTGCAAAAGCCCGAAATGGCCATTCTCATAGGCGACGGCACCACCTCGAGCAATGCCGGAGAAACTTGGCATTTGCTCGACCAGCGTTACGACATGGACGTAAGCCTCATCGAAGCGCGATACATCAACAGCAGCACACTCAGCCGGTATAACACCATCGTCATGGCTGGGGGTTCTTACAGCACGCTCGACTCTTTAAAACGCAGCACACTCAAACAATGGACACGTGCAGGCAACACCCTCATCGCATACGATAGTGCCGCGCAATGGGCCGTTCGAAACAAATTTGTCAATACCACATTTGTTCAAACCGACGCCAAAAAAACACAAGATCAAAAACCTTATGGCAATGCATCCAACGATCAAGGCGCACAAGTGATTGGAGGCGCTATATTTCAAGTACAAGTAGACCGCACACACCCCCTCGCCTACGGTTATGAAAATAACACCCTACCCGTTTTTAGGCGCGGTACGACCTTCTTAGAACCTACAAAAAACGCCTATGCAACCCCACTCATTTACACACACCGTCCGCTCTTGTCGGGATATATCTCAAATCCAAACCTCACACGGCTTAGAGACTCGGCGGCCACCATTGCAGGCAAACAAGGCAGTGGGCGCGTCATTCTTATGACCGACAATCCCAGCTTTCGTGCCTATTGGTATGGCACCCAAAAACTTTTGGCCAATGCCCTCTTTTTTGGATCTACCATCAACGGCAACACACTCCAATCAGAAGAATAAGATGTTTCCTATATAACAAAAGACCGCGCTTTATATAGCGTGGTCTTTTGTTATCTCTACATCCCAAAGCGATTTTATACACCTTAGGTCTTTCTCATCTCTTCAGCCACACGCATATCTTCCACCATCATCTGTACTTTGGTCTGCCCTTGCCAAGTATTGGCGCCAAGCCCAAACGCCACGTCTACCTCGTCCCCCACTGACAACTCATACACCAATTCTCCTTGCCGAAACCAAATGGCATCGCACAAATCTTCACCCGTATCCAACGTCAGTTTTAAATGGGCACCATGCCCTACCGCACGCGCATCAGCGACCCGGCAGTTCTTTGCCATAAACCGAGGGGTTTCATTGCCAGACCCAAAGGGCGCGAGTTTGGAAATCATGTCAACCGTAGGCAGCGAAATTGTCGAGGGTTCCAATGCCATATCCACTTCCAATTGCGGCGTTAAATCCTCATCAGACAAATGTGCTTCCGCATCGGCCACCAAACGATCTCGAAAAGCTTGAAAATTCTCAGCAGGCACAGAAAAACCTGCAGCAGCAGCATGACCACCATATTCCGTCAACAAATCGGAAGCGCGAAAAATGGCCTCCACAATATTATACCCACCCGCCGTGCGTGCAGAACCGGTATAAATACCATTTTTGCGATAATCGGTACACACCAAAGCAGGTCGCCAAAATTTCTCTACCAATCGCCCGGCAAGCAAACCGACCACACCCAAATGCCAATCAGCCCCTTGCAATACCAAAATTTTATTCTGATCTAAGCCCTCGTTTTCTACCTGTCGTTCGGCTTCATTTATGCCATTGCTCTGCAATGTTCTTCGTTCATTATTCAACTCATCTAATTCTTCAGCCAAACAAGACGCTTCCCCAGAATCTTTACTGCGCAACAAATTCAATGCCAAATCAGCGGATGCCAAACGCCCAGCACAATTGATGCGTGGACCCAAAAAAAACCCGATGGTCGTTGTGTCTACGGGTTTGCCGGACGCCCCTGCGACCGCCTTCAATGCCTTTAAACCCACTCTCTCGGTCTGCTCCAACACCTGCATGCCCCGACGCGTCAAAATGCGATTTTCTTCCATCATCGGCGCCATATCAGCCACTGTGCCCAAAGCCACGTAATCCAATAACGAATTCAAATATCTACGACGCTCACCCGCATCAGAAATCAAATCTTGGCACAAAGCTTGTACCACCTTAAACGCGACCCCAACAGCAGCCAAACCTTTAAAAGGATAGGTGCAATCTACCCGATTTGGATTCACCAATGCCAATGCATCTGGCAACCGATCTTGTGGATGGTGATGATCAATCACAATCACATCTACGCCTGCCTGATTGGCGGCATCTATGGCCTCAAAAGCCGAAATGCCATTATCAGACGTCACAATCAATTGCGCGCCCTTTTTAACCGCCCGTTCCACACCGGGTGGTTTCATACCATAACCATCACGAAAACGATCGGGCAACAAAAATGTGGCATCGGCTCCCACAGTATCAAAAAAATCGAGCAATACCGCTGTGCTCGTTACACCATCCACATCATAATCGCCAAAAACCACAATGCGCTCGCCCTTGCGAATCGCTTGCAAAATACGTGCAACCACCCGATCCATATCTTTCATCAAATAAGGATCGTTCAAACTCTCGGGTGCATCAGACAAACTTTGTAATGTCAAAGACCGATTGGTCAAAAGAACATCTACAAGCGAAGTATAAGGCGTTGTGTGGCGCACATGCCAAACGGGATACCGTTGCATAAAAGACTCCAAAACCAACACGATGAATAGGTCTCAACAACACAAAAAGTTACATTTCTAAAAAAAATTAAAAAAAAGGTTAAAGATCTCTCAAGTAAATGTCGATAATGATGACAGGGGGGAAACCTCCACAATCATTCCGACATCTCGCGGACATCAAAACACCAACAAGTGCCTGATCGATTCGAGATAGGGAAGTGAGCAAGATAGAACGGAAAGCAGCAAGAGGTAAAGAAGCCGACCTCATCCCAACAGGCTTCAAGCGGAGTTATGAAAGTGCCCACGGAGTGGTAGAGTACGCTTGGTCAGCCCCTTTTCCGTTACAGCGGAAAAGGGGTATTTTATACTATTGGGAATGAGAGGTCGGCATCTGGTAGGACATATTAACCTATCGGCAACAACCCCACAGAACTTTACCAGCAATTCAAATTGACTTATAGGGTGTTACCTATATATTTCAAAGACTTGTACGCCTATCTCTAATCCCCGATCCTTGGATACACCCTCAATGCCCCGAATACTTTTTGCTGAAGATGGCCCAACCGTCATGCAACTCTCTATTGAACTGCTTGGCGATGACAATTTGACCATCGATGTGGCCACCAATGGCCGACAAGCACTCGATCTGATCAATGCAGAATCTTCGGCTTACCAACTCGTCATCCTTGGCGAAACCTTATCCGACGTCTCTGGCCCCGAATGCGTGGCCTTTTTACGCCAGATGTATCGCCGTCTTCCCACTCTCATGCTTGTTGATCCCCTCACAGATGACCGTCGTCTCGAATTTGGCAAAGTAGGCCTACGCCCCAAACACCTTCTCGAAAAACCCACCGACCCAACAACCTTTGCCCAATGGGTACAACAAGCGCTCGCCGAAGCCCCTCCGCGCCCATAGTTTATACCCTATAATACTTCCGATACCACGACACAAACTTCTCTATCCCTACCTCAATCGATGTTGTCGGCCGATATCCCACCGCCTTTTCCAAATCATCAATATCCGCATAGGTCACAGGTACATCACCTGTTCTTAAAGGCAAATAATTCTTTTGGGCTTTTTTATCTAAAAGACTTTCAATTACCGCAATGAAATATTCCAATGCGACCGTTTGATCATTGCCAATATTATACAGGCGAAAAGGGGCACTGCTGCGATCGGGTCGATCCGATATCACGCGCTCATCAGCCTGCGGAATATGAGGGAGCAAGCGCACAAGCCCTTCCACAATATCATCGACATACGTAAATGAGCGCTGTGATTTGCCCTGGTTATAAACATCTATGGACCGATCATTCAAAATGGCATCGACAAACAAAAACAGAGCCATATCAGGCCGGCCCCACGGACCATATACCGTAAAAAAACGAAGCCCCGTTGTGGGCAAACCAAACGCACTGCTATATGTGTGTGCCATTAATTCATTGGCACGCTTGGTCGCTGCATACAAACTAATGGGGTGATCCACAGGATGCTGGGTGCTAAATGGCATCTCGGTATTTTGCCCATAAACCGAACTCGACGAGGCATAAACCAAATGTTTCACACTGTGATGACGGCAACATTCCAAAACATTTAAAAACCCCGACACATTGCTATCTATATACGCTTTGGGGTTTTCAAGACTATAGGGCACACCTGCCTGCGCCGCCAAATTAACGACCTGCTCAAATGCATGAGCCTCAAACAACGCATGCATTGCATCGGCGTCATTTAGATCTATCTCGACAAACGTGAAACCATCACGCCCAATAATCTGCTTCAATCGGTCGCGCTTCAAGTTGACATCATAATAGGCATTCACATGATCAAGCCCCACAACAGTGTGGCCCATATCAAGCAGGCGTATACACGTGTGGTAGCCAATAAAACCAGCCGAACCCGTTACAAGAATTGACATATGAAACCTAACCAACGGTTATATTTAGGAGAGAAAGAAATTTAAGAAGGGGAGGCTATAAATTAAACGACCACCGAATGAAAGTCAACCCACCTCTTCTTGCTTGTGTTTGATAGCAGAGCACTGTATTTTGTCGAACATAAAAAGCAGGCTTAAAAACTTTTGGTGTTGTCCAATAGGGTCGTGAATAAGCCCTCAAGATTGGAGATTAAAATGAAACACGTCACACGTTTTTTGCTGTTTATGCTATTGGGCCTTTTGATATCTCAAGCAGAAGCTGACATTTCCCTACCGGCTCTATTCTCTAACAATATGGTGCTTCAGCGCAACAAAGACATTCCCATTTGGGGTCATTCAGACGCCGGCGAAGTCGTTACCGTTGAAATAGACACACAAACAACCGTTACCACAGCAGATGCAACCGGCTCTTGGCGAATCCATCTTAGCCCAATAAAAGCAGGTGGACCATACACCCTCACCATTCGGGGCAACAACACCGTAACCTTCGAAAATGTGCTCATTGGCGACGTTTGGGTCTGTTCTGGTCAATCCAATATGCAATGGGCTGTTCGGCAATCCAATAACGCTGAAAAAGAAATTGCATCAGCCCAATATCCCAAAATCCGCTTATTTAGCGTTAAACGCACCGCAGCCCAAACCCCTCAACAAGATGTCACAGGCACTTGGAGTGTCTGTGACTCTCAAAGCGTTGCCAATTTTTCTGCAGTTGGATACTTTTTTGGTCGCCAACTTCACAAATCACTCAACGTACCCATTGGTCTCATCAATACCTCTTGGGGGGGCACACCCGTCGAAGCGTGGACATCTTTGCCTGCCCTTCAGGCCACATCTGATTATGAGCCCTTGCACCAACGCTGGACAAAGCGCATAGCCGCACATCCCAAAGCGCAAGAAAAATTCAAAATGGATCTGAAAAACTGGAAAATCACATCCGACAGCCTCAAAACATTAGAGCAGAAAGTTCCTCGGCGCCCGCGCCCCCCCCAAGGCCCCAACCACCCCCATCGCCCATCT
>JBLHJX010000147.1:0-13045 GCA_047619225.1 Candidatus Latescibacterota bacterium | reverse complement strand
CCACAAAATACAAAACAGAAGCGGAATTATTTGGTTGGTCTTTTGTTTTCCACCTCTTTGTATCCGAAGAAAATGCCAACAACATTTCGCAAACAGTAGTTGATACACCCTGGTGGTGGGCCGTAGATGGTGCTTGTTGGCACCAACCCGAAGGTCTCCAATCCCATATCAAAACCCGATGGAATCATCCGGTCATTCATATTTCGTGGAACGATGCCGTGGCTTATAGCGAATGGGCAGGTAAACGTTTGCCAACAGAAGCAGAATGGGAGCGTGCAGCAAGGGGCGGCCAAGAAGACCAACGTTACGCTTGGGGCAATGAACTCACACCAAGTGGCCAACACTTGTGCAATATCTGGCAGGGTGAATTCCCAGATAAAAATACAAAAGAAGATGGATATATTGGAACAGCACCCGTTATGTCTTTTTTACCGAACCCATACGGTCTTTATAATATCTCTGGCAATGTATGGGAATGGTGTGCCGATTGGTTCAGCCCAGACTATCATATCAACAGCTCAAAAGAAAATCCGGCAGGTCCACCAACTGGGCAGGCACGTCTGATGAGAGGTGGGTCTTATCTGTGCCATGAATCATATTGTAACCGATATCGCGTAGGAGCACGCAGTGCCAACACATCCGACAGTTCAACAGGTAACCTTGGGTTTCGATGTGCACGCGATGCGTAGAAGACAACCATCCTAGGGTTAGGTAAGTAAAAAAAAAGTGCGGAAGACGTGAAGTCTTCCGCACTTTTTTAAAAAATGTATCCGCCTACTCTTTTACAACCCAAACTTTAATTTTTGCATCGACCTCTGCATGTAAACGCAAAGACACATCATACACACCTAATGCACGAATAGGCTCATCAAGCTGTACGGCACGTCTATCGATATCAAAACCTTGCTCTTTGAGCAAATCAACAATCTGCTGTGCCGTCACCGAGCCAAAAATGCGATCGCCCTCACCGGCAGTTACAGGCACATTGCACGAAACTTCGCCCAACGCTTTAGCCAAAATTTCTGCATCATGCTTGACCCGAGATTGTTGCACATCTCGCTGACGACGCACTTCTTTATAAACTGCCATATTGCCTTTGTTAGCAATCAATGCCAATTGACGGGGCAACAGAAAGTTTCGGGCAAAACCATCTTTTACAGAGACAATTTCACCTGCGTTGCCCAACCGATCAACGTCTTCTGTTAGAATAATCTTCATAATTCCATTCCTATCACTTTAAGAACGCAAACATGTAATATAATTACTTGTATTTGCTACTTAACTGCATCGGCCACATAGGGCATCAGTGCGATATGACGTGCCCGTTTAATCGCACGCATCAATACACGCTGGTGCCGGGCACAGGTACCTGTCATACGCCGTGGAATAATTTTGCCACGCTCAGTTACAAACCGACGTAAAATACGCTCACTTTTATAATCAATTGTCACTACTTTATCTTCACAAAAACGACATACTTTTACACGTCCTCGATTCATTCCGAATCCTCCTCAGTGTCATCGTCAGTGTCATCAGAATCTGCCTCAACTACACCCGCCCCATCTACACCCGCCTCATCTACACCCGCCTCATCTGCACCCGCCTCATCTGTTGCGTCAGCATCAGGTTGCTTTACTTCAAAACCATGAGGAACAGTAATAATCAAATAACGCAATATCGTTTCATCAAGATGGCATGCGCGATCAATTTCTGATATGGCTGCGGGTTCTGCTTGAAATTGAAAAAACGAGTAATCGCCCTGTTGACGCTTACGAATATCATAAGCTAGTTTACGAGATCCCAATCGATCAACATTGACCAAAGTACCATGTTCACCAATAAGGCCCTCATAACGCGTGACGGTCTCATCCACACTGCCTTCGGCAAGTTGTGTATCGACAATCAACGTCATTTCATAATCTTTTGGCATAAAGCCTCCCCTTGGACGTACGGCTCAAAAGTTTAAATCTTTTGAGCGGGGTTTAAAAAATGGGTTTTCGTTTATACAAGCAAAGGTGCCAGCACCAACGAAACCACGGACATAAGCTTAATAAGAATATTTAAAGACGGTCCCGATGTATCTTTTAATGGATCACCAACCGTATCTCCAACAACAGCGGCTTTGTGTGCATCAGATCCTTTACCGCCTAAATTACCCTCTTCAATGAATTTTTTGGCATTGTCTAAAGCACCACCACTATTTGACATCATTAATGCCAACAACACACCAGTGAGGGTTGCCCCACCCAACATGCCACCCAAAGCTTCTGCACCAAGCGTAAAACCAACAACAACAGGTGTTAGTACAGCAATGAGCCCAGGCAAAACCATTTCACGTAAAGCAGCCACCGTACAGATATCTACACATCGGCGGGTATCCGGCTTGGCTGTTCCCTCCATCAACCCAGGGATTTCTCTAAATTGGCGCCGCACTTCTTCAACCATTTTAAAAGCGGCATTGCCCACACTCGTCATCGTTTTTGCAGCAACCAAGAAGGGCACCATACCACCAATAAACAACCCAATAACCACCATAGGTTTGGTGATATCTATGGACTCTAAACCAACAGCTGCCGTATAAGCAGAAAACAAAGCCAAAGCCGTTAATGCAGCCGAACCAATTGCAAATCCTTTTCCAATTGCTGCAGTTGTATTACCCAAAGAGTCCAAGTTATCTGTAATCTTGCGAGTTTCTGGACCCAATTTTGCCATCTCGCAAATACCACCGGCGTTATCGGCAATAGGACCATAAGCATCAACGGCCATGGTCACACCAACCGTCGAAAGCATACCCACAGCAGCAATGCCAATACCATATAAACCAGCAAAATTAAATGACAAACCAATGGCAGCACAAATTGCCAAAACAGGCAATGCAGCGCTCTCCAGACCCACAGCCAAGCCCGCGATCATATTCGTAGCAGCCCCAGTTGAAGAAGCTTCAGCAATTCGGCGCACAGGAGGTCCACCCGTATAATATTCGGTCATTAAGGCAATAACAATTCCGGTCAAACAACCCGACAGAATTGCCCAGAATACACCGCGCGACAAACCCAATATATCGGTAGCCAAATAAGTGCCCACCAACATTAACAACGCTGCAATATAAGTTGCATAACGCAATGCTGCTTCGGGGCTCATTGCTTGTAGAATTCGTATAGATCCAATACCAATCAAAGAAGCGACCAACCCTATCATCACCACAATTAAAGGAAATTGCATGGCCGCCATACGCACGGCCTCAGAATCGCCCCCCAATAGACTAAGTAAGCCACTGCCTGCCATAGCAGCAATGGCCAATGTAGCTATAACAGACCCCACGTACGATTCAAAAATATCGGCACCCATGCCCGCCACATCACCCACATTATCACCCACATTATCGGCTATCGTAGCCGGGTTACGTGGATCATCTTCTGGAATACCTGCCTCAACCTTGCCCACCAAATCAGCCCCGACATCGGCTGTTTTGGTATAAATTCCACCGCCGACCCGCGCAAACAAAGCAATCGAACTCGCACCCATCGCAAATCCATTAATCACCACAGACTGATCGGGTTGATTATAAAAATAAAAAAGCAAACCCACGCCAAAAAGGCCCAAGCTTGCAACAGCCAACCCCATCACGGCACCACCGGAAAAGGCAATATTTAAGGCTTTACCCTGCCCGTCTTGATTGGCCGCAAAGGCCGTTCTCACATTCGCTCGTGTCGCAGCCTGCATACCTATAAATCCGGCAAGAATAGAACAAACTGCGCCACCTAAAAATGCCAACGCTGTTGCAGGATTAATGCTGACGTACAATAAAATGCCGACAACAACAATAAAAATAGCCAACACCCGATATTCACGCTTAAGAAAAGCCATCGCACCTTCGTGGATGGCCTCTGATATTTCGCGCATAAGATCGGTGCCTACGGGCTGCTTAACAACATATGCGTAGATGATACCGGCAAAAAAAAGTCCAACAACACCCAAAATAGGAGCCCAGATCATACGTTCCTCTCAAACCCACTAATTAAACTGATTCATTGCGCTTTCAATACCCAATGTAGCCCAACACAAGATACCCGCACTTGCTCGATCCACATCAACATTATCTAACTCTTCAGGCGAAAACGCTCCCAACACATGCCCAATCAAATCGTGAGGATCAGCAGGCAGCCCAATCCCGATTCTTAGCCGCGGAAAATCTGATGTATTAAGTTCATTAACAACAGAACGCAAACCGTTCTGCCCACCGTGGCTGCCGCGTCGTCGAAAACGAAGGTGCCCAACATCTAAATGAATATCGTCAACGACGACCAAAATATCTTCAGGCATAAGATCAAATTTTTCAACCACATCAATAACAGCAACACCACTACTATTCATATAAGTTGTAGGTTTGATTAACAACAAACGCTCATCATTTTTGAGAATCGTCCACAAATACGATGATTCTTGCTGCCAAATAACATCTGACGCCAATTGATCAACGGCCCAAAAGCCTACATTATGCCGCGTCTTTGCATAACGTTTTCCGGGGTTGCCCAATCCTACAACAGCCTTCACCAAAAATACTCCGTCTATGCCTCTTCGTCTTCGTCTTTCTTACCGCGCTCAATAACTTCAGGTTCTTGCATACCCACAGCTTCTTCAGTTTCATCTGCGTCACGTTGAATCGCAGGAGCCGCCAAAGAAAACACAGTGCGTTCACCATCTGTAACAATTGAATTGTGTGGGTTTTCTAAAACAATATCCGATACGTGCAATGTATCACCCACGGCAAGTGTAGAAACATCCAAGATAATACGCTCAGGAATTTCGGAGGGCAAACATTCTAATTCGATGTGGTGCAACATCTGTTCCAAAATACCACCTTCATTGCGCACCCCAGTAGGGATTCCTTCAGATTCAACCATAACTTCCACAATGATTTTTTGTGTCAAATCGATGCGATGAAAATCGACATGAAGTATATTGCCACGGAGATAATCTTTCTGCACTTCTTTCACAATGGTACTTTGTGTTTGATCACCGGTTTCTAAGTTTATAATGGCATTACGTCCATGTGCATGAAACAAAGCCTCCAAGGCCTTCGCGTCTACAGAACATGCAATCGGTTCAACCTTTGCACCATAAACAACTGCAGGCAACTTCCCTGCAGCACGCAATCGCTTAGCCACCTGCTTGCCAGCATCAGATCTAACTTCTGCTTTTAAAACCACTTGATCAGACATAACAACCGTCCTCCATTTGCCCACATGGGCTTGGCCTTATGGGCCACAACCTTCGAGGGGAGACTTATCCAAAAATTGTTTGAGAGCATTTACAAATCCATCACGATAGCATTGGATGGCAGACAAAAACCTTATATCCGTTTTTCTGAAACACCGAAAACGCCTCATGAGCGCTTCCCATATCTTCAAATACACCATACAATGTTGAGCCACTGCCAGAAAGAGAAGCTGCAATGGCTCCTGTTTTTTTAAATTCTGTAAGAATTTGAGCGACTTCGGGGTGCGTTTGCAAAATGAGGGGCAAAAAGTCATTCTCGAGATGTTGCAAAAGCTCTGAAATGTAAATTTCATCGAGGTTTACAGAGTTGAGGAAAGTAGCATATCGCCCTTTTTCTGTCAAGGCTTTTTTATAATTTGCATACGCCCAACCCGTTGAGACCTCAAAAGTTGGAGCAACCAATACATATACCACTTTTGCGTGCCACCGGATGTATCTCAGCCGTTCACCACGGCCTTGAACCACGGATGTACCTTTTTGGATAAAAAAAGGCACATCTGAACCCAGTCTCAAACCTAATTCTCGCAATATGTCCAAGGACAGTTTGGCATCCCAAATGCGATTTAACGTTAGCAACACAGTCGCTGCATCTGAACTGCCCCCCCCCAGCCCTGCACCACTGGGTATATGCTTCTCGAGGTGGATCTGAATGCCTTTGTCGATCCCTGTGGTGTGCCGAAAAATCTCAACAGCCTGGTACACCAAATTATCAGCACCACTGGGTAAACAAGAGTCACTGCAAGAAAAAACAGTTTGACCCCTTTTAGCAACATCAAAAGTCAGTTGGTCACATAAATCTATGGTTTGAAAAATCGACACAAGATCGTGGAACCCATCGGAGCGCTTCCCCAAAATCTGAAGTCCCAAATTGAGCTTTGCGGGTGCTTTTTCGACAATCAATGGACCAGACCTCCTTCTCAAACTGCCAAACTTGCAGTTTATATAGATCAAAACATTTTCCCAGTATGTAATATGACATCAACTTGTGCGCTTAGGCATCGCCATTTTAACAATTGACGCCTCTAAAAAAATATAATACATTGGGGAAACGATTTCGTCATTTAGTACACATAACCATTCGGAAAAATTCAAATTATGCATATTTCAACAAAGGTTATTGTGCCGATATTCATGTGTATTTGGGGGTGTTTTTCAACCACAGTATATGCACAAGCGACACAAATAGAAAACAACAATTTTAAAATTGCCCAAAGTCTGTTTAGCGACGGCGCGTATGCCAATGCGGCACAAGAATTCAAACAATTTATCATCAACTTCCCCACCAGCGAGCGTTTACCCGATGCGTTGCTTCAACTGGGTGAAGCCTATGCCCAGGGCAATCAACCCAAAGAAGCCATTGAAGCCTACCAACAATTTATAGATCGTTATCCCAGCCATTTTGCCGTAGCAAGTGCCATGCGATCAAAAGCGCAAGCCCTTGAGCAGTTGGGGGAATATAATAAAGCTGGAGACGCCTACCAAGCTGTACATTCTGCTTACCCAGAAGGCGAATATGCCATTCAAGATCTGCTCTCGGCAGGCTCAAATTTCCATCGTGGCAAAAATCTAGAATCATCTGAACACGCCTTTGGTCTGCTTATTCGCCAATATCCCCAATCACCAATGGTTAATGAAGCCATCTACAACCTCGGCCGTGTATTGCTTGATGATTTGCGAACCGAAGAAGCGCGCATACAATTTAACACAATTATCAACTTTTCTGGCCCAGCAGAACGCAAACCAGACGCCCTTCTTGAAATGGGGAAAATTGCGCTCGCACGCGAAGATTTAACCGAAGCCAATCGCCTATTTGACGACCTTAGAAAAAAATTCTCCAAAAGCCCATCGGCAGAAAATGCTTATCTCGTTTTGGGTGGGTGGTATGCCAACAATGAAGGTTGGGCAGGCGCAGAAGCCACTTATAGACACGCAACCACCAATTTACCCCGCAATGTTAGGAGAGAACAAGCTGTTTTGGGGCTTGCCAATGCCTTGCGAAAACTCAACCGCAGCGGTGAAGCACTTAAACTCTATACCGAATTTCTTAAAGCTTATCCCAAAAGCCCATTTTATGCCCATGCAAGGTTAGGACACGGCCGTGCATTTGCAGACCTTGAAAATTACCGTGATGCATTACAAGCGCTAAAGCGTCTGCAAGAATCCTTTCCCGATACCGACGTAAGCATTCAAGCCTATGGAGACATTGGCAACATTTGGCGCATATTAGGCACCCCACAAAAGGCATTGTCGGCCTACCAAACGTACGAAACCAAAATACAGTCTGCCAATGAGAAAGCCTTAGCACGTCTCCAAATCGCCCACATCTACGAAGATCTAAACTGGTACGATTTGGCAACCGATAGCTATCGTCAGCTCATCAATGGCACCATTGATCGTTATGCAGCCGAAGGTCAATTTGGATTGGCCAGTGTCTTTGAAAAAACGGCCCAAACCAAACTGGCCTTGCGTGAATACCGTGCATATCTCAAAAACTATGCAGATGGTCCTCATGCTGAAATTGCTGAGGCACATATTCAACTTCTCGAAGAATTCTATACACCCACGGTACAAGAAGTTGCCTGGATCAACTTACTGGCAAATTTACCTGCTCTTACCACCGACCCACTTTCAAGACTTGCATTGGGCAAGTCTTTATATGAACGCAAAATTTACGATCAAGCTGCAAAACATCTAGAAGCAACAATACCCAAAGAAGAAACACCCGAATGGGCTGCAGAAGCACACTATTTGCTTAGTGAAAGCCACCTCAAATTAGCCCGAAAAATGAAACTTGAGAAGCAATTAGAAGCAGCCAAAGTCCACGACAAAAAGGGGATGGATCATCTCAAAATACTCGTTGAAAAATTTCCCAAAAGCAACTGGACTGATGATGCGGCCTTATCCCTCATTGATATCGAAACAGCTGTTTTACCAGATTCTGTGCGTGTCAAACAGCAACAGGAATTGTACACCAATTTTCAATCTACCTACCCCACAAGCAATCGCCTCAACGACGCCAAATTGCGCATAGCGGACACATATTTACTTTCAAATGACATCGCCAACGCGCATAAGACCTATCAAGCTGTTCAAACCCAAGCCAACAACCAACACGACAAAGAACGTGCCACTTACGGCATTGGACTTTGCCAAACACGTTTGGGCAACCATGCTCAAGCCGAAGATATTTTACGTGATTTTCTCTTTGAATACCCACAAAGCGATTTGACTCCCCACGCACGATTCCAACTCGGTCAGCTTTTGTTGCGCGACCTGAAATATTATGCCAGTGCCGCAGAAGAGTTTTCAGAACTATTGGCAGCGCCCTCATCGCTTAAACTTGAACGCGCCAGCCGTTCTTTATTGGCTGAATGTTATTACCAACTCGAAGACTACAAACAAGCCATTGTCATAGACGAAACATTGTTGCGAAGAGAAATCACACCAGAACTCTTGCGACGACTTGCAAAGTCCTATTTCAATAACAACCAGCACGACAAGGCAGTAGCAACATATGCGCAATTTTTACGCAAATTCCCCAATGCCTCTGATGCAGACAGCATTGCATTTACCCGTGCAGAAAGATTGGCTTACCTAAATCGCGTCCCTGAAGCCATTAATGCCTTTCGAGAATTTTCAACCAAATATACCAGCAGCCCGCTAAAAGTTCAGGCCGATCAAGCTGTTGGTGATTTGTTTTTTCAAACAGAACGTTATGCCGAAACCATCAATGCCTACGGGCAAATACCCCAAACATCACGCAATGAAACAATTGAAGGACGGGAGGTATTAAGCCTCTACCGACTCAAACGGATCAAGCAAGCAGATAAAGCTGCTGGCCAATTCAAAAAAACTTATAAAACAGCGACCGAATGGTTGGCACAATTTGAAGTAGAAAAGGGTAAATATGAACTTGCCATTAAAAACCCAAAAAAAGCACGTCAAATATTTGAGGATGTCATCAAAAAGTCCCCTCAAACCGAAGCACGGGCCGAAGCCAGTTATTATATTATTCGCGCCTACTATAACGAGGGCCCTGACAAAGAAGGCAAAAACGATCGTTATGACGAAGCGATCACGCAATTTGTACGCAACTTCCCTGACAGCCCGCATTGGGTAGATGCCAACCTTGAATTGGCCAAGCTCTGGGAGTCTAATGAAGAATATGCCAGTTCTGCCACATTTTATCGCAATGCCTTAGATAAAGGTGTTGAAAAATCGAAAAAACCAGAAATACTCTATGCGCTATCCAAGAACTTCAACTATCTAAAATCTTGGGACGTAGGCATTGATTATGCCCGTCAACTTGTAAAAGAATTCCCACAGCACAAACGGGCCGTTGACGCACGTCTTGACATTGCCCAAATGCTTCAATTTAAAGGGGATTATGAAGCATCTACCCGCGAATTCTTGCCCTTGCTTAACCTCGTAACATCAGAAGATGAACGTGCCAGTATCCGCTTTAGCATTGGCGAAAATTATTTTCGCCTGCAAGACTATGACAATGCGCGCCGCGAATTTTTTTCTATGCGTTATAATACCAAAATCAGTGCAAACTGGATTGCTTCGGCACAAACCATGATTGCCGAATGTTATGCCAATCAGGGTGACATTGACCAAGCCATAGCGGCACTTGAACAAGTCAAAATTCTATTTGGTGCAACCAGCAACTTTGGCCAATCGGCCGATGAACGTATTCAAAAACTCGGGAACCGTGAGGGTTCCAGCTTTTTACCCAGATAAATCCGTTGGGGCACAATACACAGGGTAAAGAAGAACAACACCTTGCTGTATTTTGCTTCTCCTTAATAAACCGCACGGTGGGGGGCAACACCATGCATAGTGAACTTCTCAAAAAAGTACCTCTTTTTGAGGGTCTCACCCATGAAGAACTGGAAGGACTGTCGCAAGTGGCCATGTTGCGTGTCTTTCCCAAAGACCGCGTTGTCATCATGGCAGAAGAAGAAGGCGATAGCCTTTTTGTCATTCACACCGGCAGGGTAAAAGTAAGCATTGTCAGCGAAGACGGAAGAGAAGTGATTCTCTCAATTTTATCCCAAGGCAATTTCTTTGGTGAAATGGCATTGCTCGATGGCAACCCAAGATCGGCCAATGTGACGACCATGGAAGAAACCGAATTGCTCATGGTACGCCGAGCTGACTTTTTGCGTTTCATTCAACAGACGCCACAAGTGGCAATCAAGCTCTTAGCCGTTTTGGCCCAAAGGTTACGCAAAACCGACCGCAAAATTGAAGGATTGGCATTATCTGACGTCACAGGGCGCATCACACAAACATTGTTGCAACTGGCCGAAGAACAAGGCACACCAACAGCAGACGGTATTCTCATAAAAAATCGCCCGACCCATCAAGACTTGGCAAATATGTCTGGCACAACCCGCGAAACCGTCTCACGTGTTTTAAAACGCTTGGAGACGCAAGGATATATCATTCCCAAAAGCAAAGACCTGCTCATCACGGGCACAGACCTTCCCATATCCGATTCATAGACTATGCCAGACAAACCAACCAAAGAAGCACTCATTGTCGTTCAGGACCCAGCATTGGGTCAAACGCTACGCAAAGAACTTGAACAACTCGGGTGGCAGACAACCCTAACCAACAGTCTGGGTCCTGCAAAAGGATTACTCTCACAAAGTAATCTCATTCTACTTGATGAAGCCCTACTGTCTAACCCACCCAATCCCCTTACATCGACAGATGCATTTAAAAACAAAGCATTTATCCTCATTGCGACTAAAAATGGTATCCAATTGCAAAACAGCAGTCTCGTGCCAGATGCGATCATAGATATACCTTTTCGGCCTCAAGACCTCTATGAAACACTCAACGTCTTAGCAGGACATGCTTCCTCTCAAAGCCAAATTTTGGGCCGTTCGGAAAGTGCCCAACAAATCAGGCAAACCATTCGACAAATTGCACCAACACCCGTGAGTATACTCCTCACGGGCGAAAGCGGTGTGGGTAAAAATCTCGTTGCAGAAGCCATCCACCAACAAAGCCCACGACACGACAAGAGCTTTCAAACCATCAACTGTGGTGCCATTCCCGAAACCTTGCTCGAAAGCGAACTCTTTGGTCACGAACGGGGCGCTTTTACCGATGCACGCACACAGCGGCAAGGTATCTTTGAAGCCGCAAATGGGGGTACCATCTTTCTTGACGAAATAGGAGAGATGACACTTTCTGCGCAAGTGCGTCTCCTACGTGTCTTAGATACCCATGAGATCACACGACTGGGCAGCACCCAACCCATTCATATTGATGTGCGTGTCATAGCGGCAACCAACCGCGATCTACAACAAGCGGTTTCAGAGAAGAAATTCCGACAAGACCTCTACCAACGCCTTCGTGTCATAGAAATAGAAATCCCCCCCCTGCGTAGTCGCCCAGAAGACATCCCCATCCTTATCGAACATGCCATTCAAAAATACAGTGCCGAACTCAACGTGCCACCCATCACCTTTGATGCAGATGCACTCACGGCACTCAAAATACATACCTGGCCTGGAAACGTTCGCGAACTTCTAAACTTTGTCAACCGATTAATGGTCTTATCCCCCTCTCGCCATCTTTCATTTCAAGACCTTTCAGAACATCTTCAAAATATCCAACCCACGCCCTCGCCGTCTCGTCATCTCCCTATTCACTTGGGAACCACACCTGCTGAATCAGATCGCGATCTGCTTTATTGGGCCATTCTTGAGGTTGCACGAGACATCAAAGAACTCAAAGCATTTCTCATGCAACAAAACCAACCCAAACGTCCCTTACAATCTTTGCCCATTTACCAGCCCGATATTTCAGACCCAGGCACAGAAATCGAATATATAGAAACGGTGCCGCCCCCAGTAGAAAATGAAATCCGCCCTCTCGAAGACATCGAACGCGACGCCATTGTTAACGCACTACGCGTCACAGATGGCCACCGCAAAAAAGCCGCCAAACTCCTTGGCATGGCCGAACGCACCCTCTATCGTAAGATTCAGCAACACAATCTGTAAGGCAATTAAACGAAGCCCCAAGTTGCAAATCTAAAAGGGCATGATTGTTTTTGACTTGTGGCCTCAGGTTTTGTGACCTGAGACCTTGTAATTTGTGGCTTTTTCAAGTATGTCACTTTTTCGGAACCTTCAACAGGCCTCGTGGGTCTAATTGGCGCAAACAGTGGTATGCGCACAAAAAAGTAAACCTTAAGATTCATCATTTAAACAAGGGGGCTTCATATGAAAAAACAAAAAACCATTTGGGTGTGGGCACTTCTGCTGTGCCTACTATCTTTCAACAATGCACATGCAACCTTAACGGCAGAAGAAAAACAAGCCATAACACAAATTAAAGCCTTTAACACAGCATTTAAAGCCCTTGCACGTGAAGTCACACCTTCTGTCGTAACCATCAATGTTATCTCAAAAGTTGATGAAAATGAGCGGCGTAGCAGACGCATCAGTCCTTTTGGGTTTCCCATACCCGAAGAAGAAGCTGAACCGGAACGAGAAAGCACAGGTTCAGGCATTATCATGACCAGCAATGGATATATTCTCACCAATCATCATGTCGCAGGTAAAGCAGATAAACTTACGGTTCGGTTAAGCGACAATCGTGAGTTCGATGCAGAACTCGTCGGCTCTGATCAACTCACCGATATTGCAGTTATCAAGGTTGATGCAACAGATTTAAAACCTGCACAAGTGGGACAATCTGACAAAGTAAAAATTGGTGAATGGGTTCTTGCTGTAGGTGC